>CAYRJS010000181.1:0-5478 GCA_964424535.1 uncultured Aquimonas sp. | reverse complement strand
CAAGCTGGAGGGCAAGAGTTCAAACGGACCACCGCGCAGTTGCTGGTGCCAACTGGCCTGGGCATGCGCTTGACCCTCCAGCACCAGCTTGCCCATACGCAACTGCATCGGCGAATCCACCTGCACGTCAGCAAAGATCAGGCGTAGACCTTTGCCATCGGCAGGCGGCGCCGGCAGGGCTTCCTCAGCCCGGTTCAGGGTGATGCGCGGGGTATCGGCATCAATACGGACAAAATGCAATTCCTTGCGCAGCAAGGGCCAAAGCGCCAGCTGGCCCTGTGCCTGCCTGGCCTCGATGGTCCAGACCGTGCTTCGGGCCTGGCCCGTCAACGTCACCCCATTCAGGTGAATCTGTCCGGGCCAGAGCATCCAGCCACGTTGCCAGTGCATCTGGAACCGCTCCGGCTTGCGATTGAGCAACGGTTCCAGCAAGGCGGTATTGAGCAGCACATTGACGAGCGCCAGATACACGGCCAACACGACCAAGGCGATGCGCAGCAGGCGCAGCGCCCGACGGACAGGCAGGGCGCTGGGTGTCGTCGATGTCATTCAAGCGTGAACCACTGCACCTCGACGCGACGGTTGAGATCCCGATCCGAACCGGCGGGCTCCTCCCAACCCCGGCCGACCAGTTCGATGCGTTCGGCATCAAGTTTGGGATGGCGGGCCAGCAAGGCATCGCGCACGGCCTGGGCGCGCTGGCGCGACAGTTCCATGGCCTTGAGTGCCATGCTGCGCACCAAGGCCTGGCCGCCCTGTTTTTCGAACTCGGGGACACGGGCATCATCAACGTGACCGCGCAGCAATACGATCGAACCAGGGCTGACCTGCAAGAAGTTGCGGATGGTATCGAGGTAGTCCTGGTTCTGGCTGGCGTTGCGATCCAGCACCGCCGAGTTGGGCTCGAAGAAGAAGCGGATATCGCGACTAAGCAGGGCATCGCCTTCCAGCGACACCATGCCGCCGGTGCGGATCGGCGCAATGGCCACGGTCTGGCCGGCAAACTGGCCACTCTTGCTCAGCGCATCCAGCCATTGGGTATCGACAAAGCGTGCTGGATCGGCCGGGTTGCGAATGAGGCTGCCGTAGGCCAGCACCGAGGACTGGAAGATACCCTGGAAAGAACCGGCGGCATCGATCTGACCACTGAAGAAAGCCTGGTTTTCCGGCAGGTTGGACAAGTGCACCTTGGCCAGTTCGGCCCGGGTATCGGCTGATGTCCAGGCAAACGCCTTGCCGATGACATCCAGATGCGCGTCGGGGTTGTCGCGCACCTGGCGATTGCCTTCCAGCAGGCCGTGCACCAGTCCTTTCACCCAGTCCGGATGGGCCTGGGCAAAGCCCTTGTTGACGGTGAGGATATCGGCCACCACCAGCAGGTTGCGGTTGGAAACCAGCACCTTGGCCCGACCACCGGAAGCAGCCACGACTTCGTCGGTGCGCGGCGACCAGCCAACGCAACCATTCAGGCGCGGACGATTGAGTGTCAGTTCGGCCTGATACGCCTCACAAGCGACAAAGGCATCCTCGTAGAACACCAGGCCCAGTTCACCGGCTGCAGGTTTCGCATCCAGATCGCGCAAGACCTTGACCGGAACCCCGGCCTCGGAAGCCAGATAGCGGATCAAAAATTCGCTTTCATTGAACTGCGAGGCCGCCAGAATCCGGCCCTTGAGCTGGTTGATGGAAGTAATGCCGGCATCCACCACGACCTGATCGGCACCACGGGAAAACCCGATCTGGGCCGGCACCACGATCTCGAACTGGCGACCCAGCACGGCCAGGGTATCGACCGTGGTGACCGAGGCGGCGACACGACCATTGTTGAGCTTGGACCAGCCTTCCTCTTCTTCCAGGGTCAGACGCACCTGGAACCCGTAGTTGCGGGCAAAGAAGGAATCCGGATTCGGCGCCAAGCCGCCATTGGCCACCACCAGACCGGCATAACCAGCGTATTCGCTGATGTCCACATCAATGATGTTGTCTTTGGCCTGATAGGTGGCAGCAGCATCGAGTGCCGGCAGCGAGGTGATCGGTTCGATCGGATCCGGAGCATCGACCGGCTGGCTGCGGGCCAGGGTGACGCGCTCGGTATAGTCGGTCAGGCTGTGGGTATCGTCGGTCTGCATGTCCCGCAATACCAACCAACCGCCCAGGGCTACCAGTACCAGCACCAATAGCAAGGTGATGAAGACGCCGGCTGCGCCCCCGCGCTGGCAGGTCGGCGGCGTGCAGGATCGAAGCAACGTGCCATGTCGTGTCATTGGGAAGCTCCTTGCGAAACCCGTCGGGAAGATGGATCACCACCACGCAGGACGCTGCGGGGCAATGGAATGGCCTCATCGAAATCGAGTGCGCCCAGGAGGTCGCGCTGGCTGTCGAGCCAGCGGTCGGCTTCGTTGAAGGCCGAGGTCAGGGCATCCAGGGAAGCACCCATGCGCTTTTCGTCGCCAGCCAACAGGGCTTGTTCGCGGATCAGGGCCAGTTGCTGATCGATGCGGGCCAATTCGGCCTGCACCCGCTCGGCCCGCAAGCGCGCCTCGGCGTGAGCCGCCTGGCGGGCATCGATCACCTGTTTTTGCTGTTCCAGACTGCGACGCAATTCCGGATCCAGCGAATCCTGAGCCAGGCGTGCCTCGATGCCGTCTTCCTGCTGTTGCAGGCGCTCGTGTTCCTGCTCGGCCGTGGCCAGTACCCGATCCATGGCCTGGCCGGCATTGAGCATGCGCAGATTGAGCCAGACCAGACCTTCGATATTGTCGACGTAAGACCGCATGATGGGATCGTTGTCGAGCAGGTGCACGATATCGCGGGCACGCTTTTCCAGATCGCGTTGGCGGGCCCGACTGGATTCGGGCAGGGCCTCGATCAGGTTGCGGTAGCGCCGGTCGGCAGGCTCATCGTATTGCGCCTGCGCCTGCAAGGTGGCCCGGAAGCGGGCGTTGTTGGCCAGCCAGGCCAGATAGGCCAGCTCCACCCCGGCGCCCAGTACCCAGAAGCCGGGACTGATGAAACTGCCGAGCAAACCGAACGCGGCCAGCATGAAGAAATTGGGGGGTATCGGCATCCCCAGCGGTCGCGCCACAAAAGCGGCCCACAGACGCTTGCCCAGGCTCATGGCGAAACCTCGCCGTAATGCCGCAATGCCTCGGGCACGAACTGCATGTCGGTGGCTTCACGGATGGCGATGCGCATCTGAAAAGCCATCACATCAGCCGGCACCGGCGGCTGATAACCTTCCAGACAGCGCGCCAGAGCCGGCACCACGTCCAGATTCTCGGTACGGGTCAAGCGGTAGGTCTTGACGGCCAAGGCTTCGGCGGCACCGGGCGTCAGCAGGATCGGCAAGGCCAGTCCCTGCATCGCCAGTGCACCTGGAGCGATGCCGAAACGCTTGAGCAACACATTCAGCAGGGCGGCACTTTCCTCGCTGCTGGCGGTGGGCAGCAACGGTACCTTCACATCGACCCGGCCAGGACGTTTGAGATCCACTTCGATCAGGTCCGGGCGCGAGGACGCCAGCATCCACATCAAGCGGCCGCGATTGTTCGAGTCGCTCATCTCCTGCGCGATCATCGAGTACAGACGCCCCGACAAACCACTGTCGCTGGTACCGGCATCGCGTCGGCCCAGGGTCTGGTCGGCTTCATCGATAAACACGATGCAGCGCCCCAGGGCGCGGATCAGGCGAAAGATCTTTTCCAGATTGCCTTCGGACGAACCCACCCAGCGATCACGGAAATTCTTGAGCTTGACCACCGGCACTCCGGCTTCGCCGGCCAGACATTCGACCAGAAAGGTCTTGCCGGTACCGACCGGGCCGCAGAGCAGATAACCCATCGGCAAGGCCCGGGTATCGCCGGCTCGCCACAGCGCGATGTCCTGGCGCAACCAGTCCTTGAGACCGCCAGGCGCGTGATAATCCTCCAGGGTACGGTGCGATTGCACGAATTCGACCAGGCCGGCGGCATCGCCTTCCACCAGGGCCTTTTTCACCTCCACGATATCGGCCGGCTGCAAGGGCTGGTGCAGATAGGCGCGCTGACGCACCAGACTTTGCAAGGCGCTGATGCTGACCCCGGCCAGAGCCTGGGCGGTGCCGATATCCCCATGTTGCGAGTCAAAGGCATCGGGATGATCCAGACGCAACTGAGCCAAGGCGATCCCAAGCTGAGTGACATCGGGCAAGGGAATGCGCAAACGCGCCACGCGCGGGTTGTAGGCCACTTGCGGATGCAGGTCGTTGAGGTTGTCGGCCACCAGAAAACTGGCAAAGGGTAGATCGGCGTAGGGTGCCTCACTGGCAAAATCCCGGATCAGGCTGGCCAGGCTGGCGATTTCGAAATCGCCGGCACGACCGCCCGGCAGCCACTGGTCGACTCCGCGCAAGATGAAAGCCACATGCTCGCTTTGGCCACGACCCAGGGCATGCAGGTTGGCGCGATAGCGCAGGTAGCGTGCCACCACTTCAACCGCTCCACGCGGATCACGCGGCAACGGGCCGAGTTTTTCGAACGCCGGCCATTCGCGCAGGCGTTCGGCCCCGCGCATGATCGCCAGACCATTGCCGGCGTCGTAACTGAAGACAACCTGGAAACCGCCCAGCAACTGCGCTTCCAGATAACGCGCCAGCGGCACCAGGCGTCCGTCCAGCACAAAGCGATCGGCGACGTTGCCGTAGAGCACGAACTGTCCATGCGCGCCGCTTTCGTAGGCGAGCGCAAGTTCGCGCAGCCAGGCGGGAGCGTCGGCGCTGAGTGGCATCGCCAGAAAAGCCTCAGGCCGATTCGCTGTCGCTGGCCGGTGTCGCCGCCCCCATGCTACGCTCGGCGGCTGGTGGCATCGGCGCACCTTCCAGAGTCAGGCCTTCGGCGGCGGCAAAATCAGCCAGAGCCTGATCGGCCAGGGCCTGCTGTTCGGCTTCCTTGAGGTTGATGTCGTTCATGTCGATGGAATCCTTGGCCACCCGGGCGCGACCGGCCTGCTTGGTGCGCTCTTCCTCGACCATGTCCTGCAGGCGATTGAGGGTGTCGCCAGAGCCGCCGATCTGGCCGATCATGCCGGCCGCCATTTCGTTCATGTCGGCCAAGGCCTTTTTCATGCGCATGTCGTTGATCGCGCCCTTGAGGCTGTCGATCTTGGCGCGTGCCGCCGATACCGCCACATCGCGGGCCTTGACCAGATCCTTGTAGGTCTGTTCGGCCTGCTCCATCTGGTTGCGGTTCTCGGTCAGCTCGCGGGTGACCGTCTGCAGACGCAGGGCCAGTTGCGCGGCCGCAGACTGGTTGCCGGCACGCAGATGGGCACGGGTCTTGGCGCGCAGTTCGTTTTCCTCGGATTCCAGCTTGCGCACCTGGCTCATCAGACGCTCGGCCAGACCGGCGTGGGTGGCCAGGGACTGGTTGTAGCTGCCGATCTGCTTGCGCAGGTTTTCCTGCTCCAGTTCCAGCAGGGCTTCCGGATTGCGCTTTTCGATAC
>CAYRJS010000180.1:662-5500 GCA_964424535.1 uncultured Aquimonas sp. | reverse complement strand
TTGTACGTGGAGCCCGAGGACAAGCCACAGAAGAAGCGCGGCAGAAAGAAGGGTGACACTTCCGAATGAGCTTCATGAAACAGTCGAGCAAGGCTCAGGACCGAACGCTCGGGGTCTGGTTTCAGAATATCCAGCAGGGAATGGTGAAGCTCCCGCGCTTCCAGCGCTTGGAGGCTTGGGATCGTGGCCGCATTGCGAGCTTTCTGAACACCATTATCAACAATTTGCCAGTGGGCGTGACCTTGGCGCTGGAAGTAGCCGGCCAGGAGAAATTTGAGTCGCGCTACATCGCAAGTGCAGACCCCGCCATACCAGGCACCGTGACTCAGCACTTGTTGGATGGACAGCAACGTCTGACGGCCTTCTGGCGTTCGATGCACAACAACTACGAGTGGGAGACGTTCTTCGTCTACTTGCCCCAGTTTGACCGGGGAGAGATCAAGTCGGGCTCCGAGGTGGAAATCCGCTGTATTCCGCGCTGGGTCAATAAGCACCAGTTGCGTATGCCGCGCTGGGCTGAAGATCCGGCCCAATGCTTCAAGCGCGGTTTGCTGCCTGTGAATCTGCTTCGTCCTGGCGATATTTCGACAGAAATAGACCTGTGGTTGAACGATGCAACCAAACCACTGGAACCTGCTGACACGGACCCTGACGCGCTGACGAAGTACAAGGCTTACACCGCCACGCGCGACAAGATCAAGGCGGAGATCACCACCTTGCGTGAGCGCGTAACGCATTTCAACTTGCCCTACCTGTCGTTGCCTGCGGATACCAGCAAGGATGTAGCCCTACAGGTGTTCATCAACATGAACACCAACAGCAAGCCGCTGTCTCTGTACGACATCATCGTGGCCGAAGTAGAAAGCGTGGCTGAGAAGTCGCTCCACGCGCTTGAAGCCAGCCTGACAGACAAATGTCCGACAGCTGTACGCTACGGCAATGTGTCCGATCTCATTCTGTCCACCTCCGCGTTGCTGCAGGAAAAGCTGCCCAACACGCGCGGCATGATTGAGATGGACAAGAAGCAGTTACTGGTCAATTGGCCGAAGTTGGAGCGGGGCCTTGAGCGCATGGCTTCTTTTTTGGACAGTCAGCGCGTGTTCGACGAATCGCGGTTGCCGACGAATGCAGTTCTCGCTGTGATCGCAGCTGCTTATGAGTTGATCCCGGATCACGGTGATTTCCTGGCCAAAGCGGAGAACCTGTTGCGCCGCTACCTGTGGTCTGCCTTCTTCACAGACCGCTACGAAAACACAGCAGCGTCGCGTGCGTTTGCTGACTTCAAGGCCATCAAGGCATTGCTGAAAAACCCCGGCTTTACCGATACTGAGCTGACAACGGTGCCTGCGCTGAATCGCTCCGAATTCCCGCTGGCAGATGTGGACTCTCTGATGGCTGCCGGCTGGCCAAAGGCGGCGGGTATAGAAGCTCGCGCGATCTTGGCGGTGACGACCTATCTGGGCGCGATCGATTTTGCAGACCACAAGACGGCAACCTACGACAGCATACAGAAGCGCGAATATCACCATGTCTTCCCAGATGCCCTGCTCTCTGAAGCTGAAATACCCAGCTACCTAGCACTGAATTGTGCGCTCATCACATGGAAGACCAACCGGATGATAGGCCGCAAGGACCCGCTGGAATACCTGCAAGAGCGTGTTCAATGGGCCGACGCAGACGTCGTTCGAGAGCGATTGAAATCCCACCTGATTTCATTCGACTTGCTTTCCAAGGCGCATTACGCAGGAATGGAAGGTGCTGCGTTCAAGCAAAAACTGGCCGCTGACTTCAACGAGTTCTTGCGTGAGCGCGCCAACCTGGTTGTTGCAGCGATGACATTGCTCACCGAGGGAAGCAGTCCCGCGCTTGAGACGTTGTGGGCTACTCACCTAGCCAATAACAAGGATAGCGCGGAGGCTACCGTATGAGCAGCTCTGAATTCATCCAGGAAAGCGTGCGGCGGTCGCGTTTGAAGCAGGCTGTACCGAAGAAAGCGCGGAAGAAGAAGGGAGAGGCCTGATGGCGACCGTTCACTATCATCTGGGCGCGTTTCCTCCCGCCGAACTGGATTGGCCGCAACTGATCCCGCTGCTGGGGCCTGCCTCGGCGGCAGTGGCGCGCTACGACGGTACGCTGGCCGCTATTCCCAATGCGGCGGTGCTACTGTCGCCGTTGACCACCCAGGAAGCGGTGCTGTCTTCGCGTATCGAAGGCACCCAGGCCACCATGGGCGAGGTGCTGGAGTTCGAGGCCGAAGGCGGTGCGCCCGAGTTGAGCGAGGCGCGGCGCAACGATATCCATGAGGTGCTCAACTACCGCGCCGCGATGCGCATGGCGGAAAAAATGCTGGCGACGGTGCCGCTGTCGCAGCGGGTGGTGCGTGAATCGCACAAGGTGCTGCTCGACGGCGTGCGCGGCCAGGGCAAATCGCCCGGCGAGTACCGGCGCATCCCCAACTGGATTGGCCCGGCGGGTTGCACGGTAGAACAGGCGCGCTTTGTGCCGATTGGCGCGGACAAGCTGCCTGATGCCATGAGCGCCTGGGAGCGCTATCTGCACATTGATGCGCCCGACCGACTGGTGCAACTGGCTATCGTGCATGCGGAGTTCGAGGCCCTGCATCCGTTTCTGGATGGTAATGGCCGCCTGGGGCGCATGCTGGTGCCGCTGTTTCTGTGGCAGAACGCGGTCATTCAACGACCGATGTTTTACCTGAGCGCCTTTCTGGAGGCGCACCGCGATGAGTATTACGAGCGCCTGCTTGCGGTATCGCGCGATGGCGATTGGACGGGCTGGTGCCACTTCTTTCTGCGGGCCATCAAGACCCAGGCCGAAGAGAACCAGCGCAAGGCCGCTGACATTCTGGCGCTGTATGAGCGCATGAAGCGCGAGTTGGCCGACCTGACGCGCTCGCAGTACGCCATCCATGCCCTGGACTGGATCTTTGAGCGGCCGATCTTCAAGAGTTCGGACTTTGTGGCCAGCAGCGGCATTCCAGAGCCTACCGCCAAGCGCATGCTGCCTGCCCTGCGCGACGCCGGTGTGCTGCGGGCGTTGGTAGAGGCCAGCGGCCGGCGGGCGGCCACGCTGTGCTTCCCGGCGCTGCTCAACATTGCCGAAGGACGGGATGCATTTTGATGCGCACGGGTGCGATACAAGCGACTTTGTTGCGCATGAAGCGGCTGTTTGTGCGCCGCAAAACAATAGAGGTGAATCCATGATCCACAAACACGAGCGCTTGGGGGCAGGCGTATGAGCATTGCCGAGTTCATTCGCGAGAGCGTACTGCGACCGCGCCTGAAGCAAGCGGGCTGCCTGGTGGTGTACGACGCAGACCGCCGCTACCGCGAACAATGCTTCGATCTGGCGGGTGACCAGCTTCGGGTGGTGGATGCATCGATCAGCAGCATCGAAAGCCGCGAGGCGGCCCTGCTGGCGCTTCGCGAAGTAGGCAAGGCTGCGCTGGAAGCGGTGTTGATCTATGTGCCCACCCAGCACCCCGAAACCGACGAACAGAAGCAGGCTGACCCCTTCGCCCTGTACGCAGAATGCGGCGCGGTGTTCCCGCAAGACGATGGCGACGAATACCTGAGCCTGTGCCTGCGCGCCAGGCCGGATCACGCCACCGAGATTCGCCAGGTGTTTGCCACGTCTCCCGCTGGGCCGACCTTCGCGGTGATCGATGCCATCGGCGGTGGCGTCAGTTGGCCCCAGTTACGAGCCACGTTGCGGGTGGAGTCTGGCCGCGAGATTCTGGCCGCGCTGCTGGCACCCAGCGCCAACCAGACCGAAGCGCTCAAGGGGCAGGAAGGCTGGGTGCAGGAAGCGCGCGATTTTCTCCGTGCCACCTTGGGGCTGAGCGTGAAGACGCGCGGCAAGAGCTGGGGCGCGCTGGCGGATGAACTGTGGCGTTATGTGCTGTTTTCCGAGTTCGTCTTTGATCTACCTGCGGCCTTGCCGGATGCCCTGAGTGGCGTGCCGCACGCGCCGCCGGAGGCCAAGCCTATCGTCGAAGGGGTGTGCGAGCAGCTGCGCAATGATCCCAAAGCGCGAGCGGCCTATATCGACCGTGCAGAAGCCATAGAGAAGGAACTCAACCTGGTGGAACTCTGTGGTTCGCTGGAAGACCTGGGCGAGCGCGATACCTTCCCCTTCGAGGAACGCACCTTCTTGCGCACGGCCATCAAAGGCATCGTCACCGACGACACCGATACCACGCGCCGCGTGTTGGCCCGCCACAAAGGCTCGGTCTGGCTGGGTATGGGCGAGAGCCAGGCGCAGTGGGAACTGGTGCGCTCGGGGCTGAGCCTGGTTGAAGCCTGCGACGACTTCGAGCGCCAACTGCCTGACCACGCTCGCTCCCAGGCCGAGCTGATCGACTTCTATCTGAACAGCCTGCGCGAGGCGGATCGCCTGCAGCGCGAGTTTGAGCAGGCCGCAGGGGATTTTCTCGATCCGCACGGGCTGATGCACGAGGTCATCAGTCAGGCGCGTGCCCGCTATCGCCGTTTGGCGGAAAAGGTGCAGGGCTTCTTCGTCAAGCACATCGAGACGTCCGGCTGGCCGCCAGCCGGGCGCTTGGCCAACGCCGATGTGTTTGATCGCCTGGTGGCCGACCGCCTCAAGGAGCGCGGTCGCAAGGTGGCGTATTTGATGGTGGACGCCCTGCGCTATGAATTGGGCGTGGCGCTTGAAAAGCTGCTGACCGAGGACGGCCCTGTTGAATTGCAGGTGGCCTATGCACAGTTGCCCACCATCACCTTGGTCGGCATGGCCAGCTTGTTGCCCAATGCGCGCACAGGGCTGACTCTGGCGCTGGAGAACGATGGACTGGTGCC
>CAYRJS010000180.1:0-652 GCA_964424535.1 uncultured Aquimonas sp. | reverse complement strand
CCCAAGCTGGACGGCGAATCCGTGGGGAACGTGGTACAGCGCATGGGTGTGTTGGCCAAGCGTTATGGTGATCGCTTCGAGGAAATGCCGCTGGGCGACTTTGTTCGCGGCAAACCGAAGATCGCCGAGACCGTCGATCTGCTGGTGCTGCGCTCTACGGAAATCGACAGTCAACTGGAGAACAACCCCGAGACCACCTTGGGGCTGATCCCTGGCACCTTGAAGCTCATTCGCGTGGCACTGCATAAGCTGCGCGGCATGGGGTTCAAAGAGGCGGTCATCGTGACTGATCACGGTTTCTTCCTGAATGCCCAAGCGGAAGCTGGCGATGTGTGCGTGAAACCGCAGGGGAAATGGCTGCATGCCCACGACCGCATGATGCTGGGCAACGGCACGGCGGACAGCCATAGCCTGATCGTTGGCGCTAACAAGGTCGGTATTCGCGGCGACTTTGCGCAGGTGGCGCTGCCGCGCAGCATGGCGCCGTACCGCTCTGGCCATCTTTACTTTCATGGCGGGGCGTCGCTAGCGGAGGCAGTGGTTCCGGTGCTGGTCGCCCGGCTGGATGGCGGAGCCCATGCTGAGCCGCGCAAGGTGTTGGTGGAGCTGAGCTACAAGAACGGCGCCAAACGAATCACTACGCGATTGCCGG
>CAYRJS010000179.1:1552-5557 GCA_964424535.1 uncultured Aquimonas sp. | reverse complement strand
CGCGCCCCCGGCTCTCCTCGATCTCCAGTTCGTAGTAGTAATGGCCATCATCGGCGCGCTCCAGCTCAGCCTCCAGAAGCGTACCTGGGTAGCGCTCCATCACGCTCTCGATGACATCGGCCATGGGCCGCAACTGGTCCAGATGCATACCCTGGGCATCGCCCAAGGTCGTCTCGCCACTGGCCGGATCAACCAGCAAATGGATGCGCCGGCCATCTTCCTGCACCAGTTCGACCTGGTAGCTGCCATGTTCCAGCTCCACGTCGACCACATGCCCGCCATGACGCGCCTGCAAGGTCCGCAACAACTCGGGCAGCGGTCGAAAATGTGTTTTGAGTGGCGGCCCGGATTCGATCAACTCACCGCTGGACCCATCCACATGGACCTCGATCCGGCCACGATCCGTGGTCAGGATCTCGATTTCATAGACATAGCCACCGCGCACCTTTTCCAGATCCACATCGACGATGCGCCCGGGATAACGCGCCTGCACGGTCTCGATGATCTCGGACAGCGGGCGCAATTGGCCTTCGGCCACGGCTCGCCGGACGGCAGTGTGGTCCTCGGCCAGCAACGGTCCAGCCAGCAGCAGGATCGCCAATGCAAACACTCTTTTCATGGTCGTGATCCTCCCTCTTTGGCATTAAATCCTTTGTTAACGAGGCCATCAATCCGCGTTTAGACACGAACGCGCACGCTGTGCCCATCGACCGCTGTCGATACCTGTCCCCACACGGAGTTTCATCATGTTCAAATCCATCCCCCAATGCGCTGCCCTGGCCCTGGCCTTGGCCTTGCCCGCCAGCGCCACCCCCGTCAATGATGCCGGCACGGCCCTGACCCGCATCAGCGAAGCCGGCTACCACGCCCCCTTTGAGCTGGAATACCGCCACGGCTACTGGGTTGCGGAAACCACGACTTCAGACGGCTTGCGCATCACCGCCCTGGTCGATCCGGATACCGGCGATGTCGCCGCTTTCGATGCCCGCGGCAATGGCGCCATTTCATCCAGCCAGGTACGCGCCCAGGTACTGGCCGCCGGCTATGTCCGGGTCAAGGACATCGAATTCGATGATGGTTTCTGGGAAGTGGAAGCCATCGACCGCTTCGGGCGGAAAATCGATCTGATCGTGCACCCGATCAGCGGCGCCATCCTCAATGCTCCCGATGATCAGGGCGCCACACCCCTGACCGCCGTCCAGATCCGTACGCTGTTGAGCCAAGCCGGTTATACCCGCATCCACGAGCTTGAATACGATGACGATGGCTATTGGGAAGCCGATGCCACCAACCCGCGCGGCGAGCGCGTCGAACTGCGCATCGATCCGTATACCGGCGCAGTCCTGCGGGAAAAACTCGACGACTGAAGCTGGAGATTTGGTTACGACAACCCGGGATCGCCAGCACATGGCGACCCCGGGTTTATTCTCTTGGCAAGCCCAAACCGCTCAGCCCAGCAAGCTACGCACCTTGCGCAAGGCCGCGACAAAGGCCTCGATTTCCTCGTGGGTGTTGTAGAAGGCCAGCGAGGCCCGCAGGGTGCCGGTGATGCCGTAGTACTGCAGCAGCGGATGGGCGCAATGCTGACCCGAGCGCACGGCCACGCCTTCCAGATCCAGCAAGGTGGCCAGATCGTGGGCATTGGCGCCTTCGATCAGGAAGGACACTACGGCGGCCTTGTCCGGTGCCGTGCCGAAGATGCGCAGGCCTTCCACCTGGCTCAATTCCTCGGTCAGATGCGCCAGCAGTTCGGCCTCACGGGCGTGGATGTGGTCCATGCCGACCGCTTCGAGAAAATCCACGGCCGCGCCCAAGCCCACGAACCCGGCGATATTCGGGGTGCCGGCTTCAAACTTGTGCGGCGGGTCGTTGAACACGGTACCTTCAAAGCGCACTTCCTTGATCATCTCCCCGCCACCCAGGAACGGTGGCATCGCGGCCAGATGTTCGGGTCGCGCCCACAAGGCCCCGGTGCCGGTCGGGCCCAGCATCTTGTGGCCGGTGCAGGCATAAAAATCACAGCCGATGGCGGGAATGTCCACGGCCCGGTGTGGCACCGCCTGGGAGCCATCGACCACGGTGATGATGCCGCGCTGGCGCGCCTTGCGGCAGATATCCCGCACCGGATTGACGGTGCCCAGCACATTGGAGGTGTGGGTCACAGCCAAAAGTTTGACCTGCCCGGTCATGGCCCGGTCGAGCGCGTCCAGATCCAGGCTGCCATCGGGCAGGATTTCCGCGACCTCGATCCTGGCACCGGTGCGCTGCGCCGCCAGTTGCCAGGGCACCAGGTTGGCGTGGTGTTCCATGCGGGAAATCAGGATGACATCGTCCGGATCCAGCCGTGGCAAGGCCCAGGAATAGGCGACCAGATTGAGCGCAAACGTGGTGCCGCTGCACAACACCAGTTCATTTGCCCGCACCTTGAGGAAGCGCGCCAGCTTGCCACGCGCGCCTTCATAGGCCTCGGTGGCTTCATTGCCCAGGGTATGCACGGCGCGACTGACATTGGCGTTGTGCCGACGATAAAAATCCTCGGTGGCCGCGATCACGCTGTCAGGCTTTTGCGAGGTATTGGCCGAATCAAAATAGACCAGAGGCTTGCCGTGGACCTGACGCTCAAGCAGGGGAAAGCGGCCGCGCAGGGCGGCCCAATCAGGTGCCGCATTCATGCCAGGCCGTCCAACCGGGTATCCAGTGCCGATTCTGCCGTTTCCCGCAAGGCACCACGGGCAAACACGTTCGCCACTTCCCGGCAAAACGCCGCCGTCAACACGGCGTTGGCCTGGGCCTTGGGCAGGCCACGGCTGCGCAGATAGAACAGGGACATGGGATCAAGATTGCCGACCGTGGCGCCGTGCGCAGCCTTGACCTCGTCGGCGTGGATTTCCAGCACCGGCTGGGTGTCGATCGCAGCCTGTTCGGACAGCAGCAGGTTCTTGTTGGACAACAACGCATCGGTGCCATCGGCACCCGATCGGATCAGGATGCCGCCATGGAACACGACGTGTGAGGTTTGCGAAGCCAGCCCGCGCCACTCCAGCAGGCTGGAGGTATCCAGGGCCACATGGTCGATGCCCAAACGGGTATCCAGATGCCGGCGGGCATCACCCAGCAGCACGCCATTGGCATGCAAGTGCGCGCCCCGGCCATGCAAGGCGACATTGAGTTCATGACGCGACAGACCACCGCCCAATTCCAGATCCAGACGGTGATAACGGGCCTTGCTGGCCATGCCGGCATCGGTGCGCAGGATCGAGGTTGCGTCGGTACTTTCCTGCTGGATGCGCAACTGATACAAGCAAGCGTCTTCGCCCAGCTGCACCTGCATGAGCTGGTTGTCGAGATGGGCGTGCGCAGCCGTGCACAGGTGGTGTTCGATCACGGTCAGTTCGGCACTATCACCCAGTTCGATCAAATGCCGCAGGGCGAAGGCGCTGTCGGCCTCGGCCGGTGTACCAACCAGGACCAGATGGATCGGCGCGGCCACCTTCACCCCCGGAGCCACACGCAACACCATGCCTTCGGTGGCCAGGGCCAGGTTGAGGCGGGCGAAGACTTCGTCGTCGGCATCAAAGCGCCGGGCCAGGAAGCTCAGTTCGCTGGATACGGCCCGATCCAGGGCCTGCGCCAAGGTGCCCAGTTCCACGCCCTCAGGCAGCCCTGCCAGATCCGACAAGTCCGCCAGGAAGTGACCATTGGCAAATACCAGACGCGGGCCATCGGGCAGATTCAGGCCAGCCAGGGCCGCGGCTGATACCGGTTCGGCTGGCACGAAACTGCGTTGGGCCAGGCGCCGCAATGGGGTGTACTTCCAGCGTTCGGCCCGTGGTCCGGGCAAACCGATTTCCAACGAGCGCGTCAGGGCTTCGCGTCGCAGCGCACCCAGGCCCGCCGCCTCGCGCAGGGCTAGTTGGTCAAAACCGCCGGCCAGGGATTCCAGCAAGGTGTCCATCTCAGGCTGCCTCCGGCCCGATGCGCTGACGGATCCATTCGTAACCGTGG
>CAYRJS010000179.1:0-1452 GCA_964424535.1 uncultured Aquimonas sp. | reverse complement strand
TCCATCTCAGGCTGCCTCCGGCCCGATGCGCTGACGGATCCATTCGTAACCGTGGGCCTCCAACTCCATCGCCAGCTCCGGTCCACCGCTTTCCACGATGCGACCCTTGGCCAGCACGTGCACGAAATCCGGTTTGATGTAATCCAGCAAGCGCTGGTAGTGGGTAATCACGATAAACGCACGCTCAGGCGAACGCAGGGCATTGACGCCATCGGCCACGGTCTTGAGGGCGTCGATATCCAGGCCCGAATCGGTTTCATCCAGAATCGCCAGCTTCGGTTCCAGCACGGCCAACTGGAAAATCTCGTTGCGCTTTTTCTCACCCCCGGAAAAACCTTCGTTGACACCGCGGTGCATGAGTTCGTCATTGAGGTGCAAGATGGCCAGCTTCTGCCGCACCAGCTTGATGAACTGCATCGAATCCAGGGGCTCCTCGCCGCGCGCCTTGCGCTGGGCGTTGAGCGCGGTGCGCATGAAGTAGGTGTTGTTGACGCCGGGAATTTCGACTGGATACTGGAACGCCAGAAACAGACCGGCAGCAGCGCGATCTTCCGGCTCCAGCTCCAGCAAGGGTTGGCCTTCAAACTCGACCGTACCGTTGGTGACTTCATAGCCATCGCGACCGGCCAGAACATTGCCCAGGGTGGACTTGCCAGCACCATTGGGGCCCATGATGGCGTGCACCTCGCCGGGATTCACGGTCAGGGTCAGACCTTTGAGGATTTCCTTGCCGGCAATGCTGGCGTGCAGATTGTGGATATTGAGCATGATTGGGGATTTACAGGTTAAGTATTGGGAAATGGAACGACCGGCGTGAACGGAAGGATCAGCCCACGGCACCGACCAGGGTGACCTCCAGCAGCTTCTTGGCTTCCACGGCAAATTCCATCGGCAATTCGCGGAAGACCTGCTTGCAGAAACCGTCGACGATCATCGAAACCGCGTCTTCCTCACCGATGCCCCGGGCCCGGCAATAGAACAACTGGTCTTCGGAAATCTTCGAGGTTGTGGCCTCGTGTTCGACGATGGCAGTGGGATTTTTCACCTCGATATAAGGGAAGGTGTGGGCGCCACACTTCTTGCCAATCAGCAGGGAATCGCACTGGGTGTGGTTACGCGCACCCTCGGCACCCTTGCCGACTCGCACCAGGCCGCGATAGGTATTCTGGCCGCGACCAGCGCTGATGCCCTTGGACACGATCTTGGATTTGGTGTTCTTGCCGATATGCACCATCTTGGTGCCGGTGTCGGCCTGCTGGGCGTGATGGGTCAAAGCCACCGAGTGGAACTCGCCCACCGAATCATCACCACGCAACACACAGCTTGGATACTTCCAGGTGATCGCCGAACCGGTCTCGACCTGGGTCCAGGTCACCTTGCTGCGCGCGCCCCGGCAATCGGCGCGCTTGGTGACGAAGTAGTAGATGCCGCCAACGCCGTTTTCATCACCGG
>CAYRJS010000178.1:0-5618 GCA_964424535.1 uncultured Aquimonas sp. | reverse complement strand
TGTTGCCCGGCGGGCAGGCCGGCCCAGAGCTTTTCCGCCTTGGCCAGATCCTGCAGGGTCATCGGGCAGACATCCGGGCAATGGGTGAAACCGAGAAATACCAGGGTGTAATGCCCGGCCAGGGTGGTCTTGTCGATGGTCCGGCCATCGCTGCCGGTCAAGGAAAAGTCGGGCAGGCTGCGCGGGGCATCGAGCAGGCGCATGTTCTGTACCGGCGGATGCCCGGTCGGGCCGGTGAACAGGGATTGGCCCAGCCACAGGCCCAGACCGGCTGCAAGTGCAGCCACCAGGACAAGACTGTAGGGAATCTTGCCCGAACGCGGAGGACGATTCTGGTTCATCCCGGCATTGTAACGGCATGGCCCGAAAAGACCTTGCCGTGCCGTCCGGATTTGCCTCCGCGTTCAGGCAATGGCCTCATTTGGGCGATACCACCGTGATGGTTTTCTGGGGCGAGCTGCCGATCCCGGAAATCTGTGGCCGATACATGTCTTCGGCACTGGGGGGTGGCACCACGTAACGGCCCGGAGAAACCGCCCGCACCAGGTAGAACAGACGCGCCGTCTGTCCACCCCAGAGCTTGACCGCGGCGACGTAGCGATCATCGCGGTATTCCTCGTAGCGCAGATCCACACCGTACTGGCGCTCGGACAGCGTGGTGCCATCCAGAACCAGATCCCCGAAGGCTTCGTTGCCGCCCAGGGCCAGGTTCTCGATCTCGATGCCACCGGGCAGCAAGTCCACCACCAAACCGTCACGCACGTCTTCATCGGCCTCGATGGTCAGCATGGCGATCAGGCTGTCGCCTTCGGTCAGGGTATCGCCGGTGAACAGGCGACCATCGGTGCGGTACCAGGCCCGACGCACGCGCAGCCCCGATTCGCTGGGCTCCGGTGCGGTGAGGGGATAACCCACGATATCGCGTGACAGCCAGTAAGGCCCGATCCCTTCCAGAGCCAGAGACACACCCTGACGCAACTGCTCCAGCCCGACTTCGCGTGACACCAGCGGCATGCCGCTGAGGGCGTGGGGTTTGCCATCGATCAGGAATTGTCCTTGCAGGCCGTTCGGGCTTTCTTCCAGCAGGACACGGCCAAGGCGGAACAGGGCCAGGCGTTCCTGGGTGCTGTACCAGTAGCGGGAATTTTCCGAACGGCGCAGCTGCCGGGCCAGGGTCATCACCCGCGCACCAGCCTCGGGCGGAGCCAGGTCGTTTTCATACAGCAGGGCCAGCAGCATGGCCTCGTCGCGGAAGTTCGAACCGTAGTCGCCCAGATAATCCGGACGTTCGGCCTTCATCCCCAGAGCCATGTCGATGGCCTTGCGCGCACGCACCTCGTCACCGGCGCGTTGCAGGGCCACGCCCAACTGCACGATCGGCAGGGCGGTCAAGGCGCGTTCGCGCTGGTTGTCCCAAAGCGAGCGCAAGGTGCCCAGTGGAGCCTGGTTGACCCGTGCCAGCACATAGCCGGCGTAGGCGTTGGCGGCAAAGCGCAGGTGCTGGGAATGATCGTACTGATAGTAGGCATCGCCACCGGTCAGCAGGTCTTCCTTGAGTCGTTCCAGAGCTTTATCCAGCACGCTGGTCGGGATATCCAGACCGTTGTCGCGGGCCGTGATCAGGATGTCGGCAACATAGGCCGTCATCTGCGGATCGGTCCAGCCTTCACCGGGCCAGAAGGTGAACTGCCCACGCTCGGTCTGCATTGCCGCGACCCGGGCAAAGCCGACATCGAGCATGTGTTGGCGCTTTGTTGGATCGAGCGGTTCCAGGCCGTATTTGCGCGAAGTGGCTTCATCCAGATTCACCAGCGGCCACAGGCGGCTGGTGGTCTGCTCGATGCAGCCGTAGGGATAGCCAATCAGGCCCTTGATGGCTTCGCTGAAGGGCAACGGTGGCACCGCCGCGATATTGATCTGGGCCGTGGCCGATTCGGGGATGAAGCCATCCAGCAGGCTGGGTCCGAACTGCAAGGTGGTGGCACTGTTCACCTGCTGGGCATCGCCCCGGCGCGTGGCCGGCCAGGCTGGACGCACGGTGATTTCAAATTGGCGCGTCAGTTGCGTGTCATCGGATTGCGCCGTGATGCTGAATTTGCCCACCCCGTGACCATTGCCGGCCAGCATCGGGAAGGTGAGGGTGGTGCGGGCGTTGTCCTCCAGGGTGACCTGGCGCGTTTCGGACTGGATCGAGATCGGCGCATGGGCCTGGGTGGAAACGCGATAGCTGGCGGTCTGGCCACTGAGGTTGTGCAGGTCCACCGCCAACTGGGCGCGATCGCCCGGTGCCATCACCCGCGGCGTGCTGATTTCCATCACCAACGGTGCGCGCACGATGGTTTCGGTACTGGCGTGGGCGTACAGCTCGCTCGAATAGGCCAAGGCCGCAACGCGCAAGGTGCCGTTGAAATCTGGTGCGGTGAATTCGACGCTGGCCTTGCCTTGGGCGTCAAACTTCACCGGCGCGTGGTGCAGAGCCACGGTCTGCACCTTGGCTGTCGGCCGGCGGGCCTGGGGCAAGGCGGCCAAGGCGGCGTCGCCACCGTAACGCAGGCGCGCGCGTTCGCCTTCCAGAGGTTCGATCACGCGTCCGTACAGATCATAGGCATCGATGCTCAAACCGCGTTGGGCCAGGAAATAATCGGCGGCATCGGGCACCGGATAGTTGGACAGGTTGATGATGCCCAGATCCACGGCTTCGACCACGGCCCAGGCTTCCTGACCGGCCAGGGCCGGGGCCGACAGTTCGGCAATCAGGGCGGCTCCCGGACGCACCAGATCACCCACGGCCAGGTCCAGAGGCACCGTGCGCTCACCCTTGGCCAGCGGGAAGTGGGCTACGCCCACGGCGCGGTTCGGGCCGACACGTTCGGCCTGGTCAGCTGGACGGAATACCAGGGCGGTGACATAGACATCGTGGCGCAGGAAATCTTCCTGCACCGGAATCTTCACCGTGGTGTTGCCGCGCACCTGGATGGCATCGCGATACAGCAGATGATCGGATTCCACCATCACCAGGCCGGGACCATCGCTGGGCGCGGTCAGGGTCAGAACGGCGGTGTCACCGGCGCGGTAGCCATCCTTGTCGAAGGCGATCTTGATCTTGTCCGGGCGGGCATCCAGGCCCTGGTTGTCGTTGTTCCAGCTCCAGCCGGCGGTGAAGGGGTAGCGGGTGGTCAGGCCCGTGCCCGGATCGGTGATTTCCAGCCGGTATTCACCCCATTCCACACGCGCGGTGAATTGCACCGGGCGGGTGCCGTCGAAATCCAGCGTGGCCTCGGCTTCGGTCTGAAAGCGACGGGTATAGCGGGTGTTCCAGCCACTGCCATCGACCCAGTTCCAGTGGTAATCGCGCAGTTCCCGGATCAGCTTCACCTGCAGACCGGAAACCGCTTCGCGCGTACCCTCGGCATCGGCCTTGAGGATCTCGAAACTGGCATCGCTGCGCACCGTGGGGCCATCGTCCGCGTCAAACAAGGGACGCACGCCGACCAGCGACTTGGCCGGCCAGACCGTGCGCAGGATCGAACGGCGTACAGCCCGACCGCCGGATTCGAACACGCTGCCGCTGACGATCACGTCAAAGGGAGCAGCCGGGGCCTTGGCATCGGCCAACAGATCCAGATCTTGTTGCAGGCGACCATTGTCATCCAGCGCCGTATCGATGACTTCCGCCGGCTCGCTGGGCAAATCGATGGTGGGATCGCCAAAGAACCAGTCCTTGAGGCTGGCCACCGGGTGCGTGGCTGGCCGATACAGCAGTTCGGCCTTGAAGCGGTTGCCGGCGGCAGGTGCGCCATAGAGGTAATCGGCAGCGACCGACAGTGGCAGGGCTTGGGCAGGAGCAAGCTGCTGCGCCGATGAATCCAAGGTTAGTTTGAGCCGCTCCGGCAGGAATTCCTCGATCCGGAACGAGAATCGACCCAGAGGTTCCTTGGCGCTGGGGTCAAGACGGTACTCCAGCGACCAGCGACCCGTCGGCACATCCTCGGTCAAGGTGCGCAGGTAGCTGTAATAGCCCAGAGCGCTGGGCTCCAAGGGCAAGGTCGAGATCGCTCGACCGTCAGGTTGGCGCAGGGTGGCAAACAGGGTCAGGTCATGGGCCAGGGCGCGACCATCGAAATCGCGCATCAAGGCCGAAACCTGCAGCACTTCACCGGGGCGGAACAGGTCACGTCCGGACCAGGCATAAACGTCCTGGCTCATCTGGCGGCGTCCGGCCACATCGAATTCGGACAGATCCAGCGCTGGCTGATTGAACGAGACCAGCGCCACTTCGTTGCCTTGGCGGGCGATCAGAACATGGTCTCGTAGGGGAATGGCCGCGAGCAGGGCGCTGCCATCGGCACCACTGGTGGCCTGGGCTAGGGCCGCACCACTTTTGCCTTGCAAGCGCAGCTCCACGCCATTGCGCGGTTGGCCGGTGGCCAGAGACGCCACATGCACGAACAAGCCGTTGTTTTCGACACGGGCATGCAGGCCCAGATCGGTCACGTAAAAGTGCGTGGTTTCATGGTCGTAGCTGTATTGACCGGCCTTGCGCATCACCGCGAAATACACGCCGGGCTCGCGCAATTCGTTGATCGACTGCACCGGCAGGAAGTTCACCTGGCGCTGGTTGGTGGGCGAATTCAGGGCGAAGCGGGTGGCATAGACCGAATCGGCGAGAGAGCTGATGCGCCCCAATTCCCACAGGCTGCGGCTTTCGGTGCCGGCATACCGATCAAGGAATTCCACCATGGACTTTTCCCGCACTCGGAAAAATTCCACATCCACCTCGGGCGTGTTCACCGCCATCACCGGCAGGCCCTGGCTGCCCTTGGCCGGCAACACGCTGCCACGACTGGCAAAACCGACCACCGGCGACAGATTGCCCGAATACACCTCACGCTCGGTTTGCGCGCCCAGGCTGCGTCCATCCACCGTTGCCAGCGTCGGCTTGAAACTGACGCGATAGGTCTTGTTGGCCTGCACATAGGGGAAACGCAGCATGGCTGGATCGTCATCGTCCAGCACCCAGTCGCCGGTCACATCGGCACCTTGATCGTCACGCACCACCAGCAGCGTGCTGAAATCCTGCTCGCTGACCAGAGGCTGGGAAAACCGCAGATACAAAGCCGGCCGGCCGTTGTATTCCTCGCTGCTGGCATCGACCAACACGAACTCGTGGGTATCAATGACCGGACTGGTAGCCTGGATGGGCGTGACCGTCGATTCCGGCGACGAAGAAGGACCGCAACCGGTCATCAGCAAGATGCCGACGAGCAGGGTGGAAGCAAAGGCAAGGCAGCGAAAACGCAACGGGAGCATGGCAGGGTTCCGGATGGCAGACGGATGACGTCAGTGTATCGGGGAGCACCCTGTTTCGGGATGGCAGGAAGGGGGAAACAACATGGCAAATCGGGGGCAGTTCAGGCAGAACGTGATTCGACATGGCCTCAAATGCAGCCCAAGCCAACATCCAACCCTCACCTGTCGCGGCAAATCAGCAGCAAACCCTACGCCGAACGGTGGTTTTCATTGACACCCGTGAAAGTCAGGATAAAATTGCCGATTCACTGTGCACCGGCCTGGTGGCAGAGTGGTCATGCAGCGGACTGCAAATCCGCGTACGCCGG
>CAYRJS010000177.1:1995-5641 GCA_964424535.1 uncultured Aquimonas sp. | reverse complement strand
CTCGCCGCCTTACCGAAGAGTATGGCCGCCAGTTCCGCGCCCTGGAGCCGCTGCGTGCACAAGGAGTCGCGCCGGCCACCCACCAATCTCAAGTTGCACCGGAAGACTACTACCCGGTGCATGACGACCAAGGAGACTACCCGCAATGATCCGCCGCCTCATCCTGATTTCCGCCGCCACCGCGCTGCTCGTTGCGTGTGGCACTGGCGCGCCGTTCAGGTCCGATCACCCGTTGACCGATGAAGAGATCATCGCGCAGCGCGCCAAGGCCCGATGGGATGCCATCATCGCCAAGGACTATGCCGCGGCCTACGAATATCTGACCCCGGGAACACGCGCCACGACGCCACTCAACGCCTACATCCTGCGGATGTCCGGCGCGACCCTGCGCTGGACCGACGCCAAGGTCGGCAACGTGACGTGTGAGGAGCCGGATGTCTGCGTCGCAACGGTCACCATCTCCTATACCGTGCGGCAGACGCGCCCCGGTCTCGGCGACCTCGGTGCGGACACCCCATTAAAGGAGAACTGGCTCCGTAGCGGAGGACAGTGGTACCACCTTCCCGAGAAGACGGGGCGTTGAATTCCGTCAAAACGGAGACGCCCAGCAAGTAGAGACGCTACGTGTTCGGGGCGAACGGAGCGTTGCACAAGTCTCGACTCTGTGCCTATACTTCCGCCCGCTACATCCTCTGGAACTGGTCGAGTGGGAAATTTGACGCCAGTCTTGCGGATGTGGGCAGAAAAAAAGCCCTGTAGATAGACACCCTAGGAGTGTTGTAATGAAGAAGAACTCTCTGACCACCGCCATCATCGCCGGCGTTGCCGGCGTTGCTGGTCTGGCAGGCGTGGCGCATGCCGTCAACCTCAACCCGGACGGTATCGGCCAGGTCCTGCTGTACCCGTACTACACCACCAACGGTGGTAACTCCACGCTGATCAGCGTGGTGAACACCGCTGACGTGGGTAAGGCTGTCAAGGTCCGCTTCCTTGAGTCCCTGAACTCGAAGGAAGTCCTCGACTTCAACCTGTATCTGTCGCCGTACGACGTCTGGACCGCCAACGTTCATGAGAACGAAGCCGGTGTTCCGGGCATCCGCACCAGCGACAAGTCCTGTATCGCCCCGGTTGAGGTGATGACGGAGTTCACCCAATTCCGTGGCTTCGAGTTCACCAACTGGCGTCCGGACCTGCTGGGCCGCACCGCCGCAGCTGCTGAGCAGAACGCCTCGCGTATGCGCCAGGGCCACCTGGAAATCATCGAAATGGGCGACTTGGTCGGTCTGGCTCACGACAATGCCCTGCACGGCATGCACAGCGGTGAGTGGAAGCCGAAGGACTGCGGCTGGTTCCACGCTCAGTGGTTCACCTATGCTCCGAACACCTGGTTGACCGAAACCGGCGGTCGTCATGACACCGGCACCAACGATGGTAAGGGTCTGCACAGCGTGTGCGCCCCTGGCGCTGGCTTTGTCAACGAGACTGGTACCCCGGAATGCGGCACGGTGGGTGGCGTCGGTGGCATCTTCGGTTCCGCTTACATCGTGAACGGTGCTGAAGGCACCTCCTACAGCTACAACGCTGAAGCCATCAACGGCTTCTACACCATCAGCGATGTGACCACGGGCGTTGCGACCGACAAGAACCTGCACCACCAGCCGGGTTCGGTCTTCCCGCGTCTTGACCAGGCCACCACGCACTACGACACCGGCGTGTACTACGCTACCGCCACCGTGTTCGACGCTGCTGGCACGGCTTATCCGGTCGCCTTCGAGCGCACCGATTCGCCGGAAGCCGTCTCGGCTGTCCTGATGTCGCGCTACATCGCCAACGAGTACGCGATCAATGGCTTCACCAGCGCGGCTTCCGACTGGGTTGTGACCTTCCCGACCAAGATGCTGCACACCTACCGTAGCCCGGTTGGCAGCACCACGGTTGCTGGTCTGGCTCCGTTCACCGAGGCTCAGGGCTCTGGCAGCCTGAACAGCCCCGGCGACAATGAGTTCGACGGCTACTGGGCTGAGCGTTACTCGCTGATGTACTGGGACCGCGAAGAGGGTGAGCCGGGCACGCCGCCGACCGTTGGTAGCGTTTCGCCGCTGCCGCCTCCGGGCGAAGAGCAGGTTCTGGCCTTCGGTGCAGAAGCCAACGTGCTGACCTTCTTCGAAGAAGGCACCGACGCTGTTGGCGTGCTGGCTGCGCCTGCCGGCACCATGGGTGGCGGTTACACCGTCGAGCTGGAGACGGGCTTCCAGGTTGGTTGGGCTCGCGTCGGCTTCGAAACCCAGAGCATGAGCTCCTCGGCTCAGACCGTGGGTAGCGTGACGTACCCGGCTACGACGCTGAACGGCCTGCCGGTGATCGGCTTCTGGGCTGCCAAGCACACCAATCACGCAGCTGCTGAAGGCGTGAGCGCGTTCTACAACATCATCCATCGTCACCGTGCGGTTCGTGACATTTCGCTGACCACCACGGCACCGTAATGTCGGTTTTCAGCCTGCGGGACTTCGGTTCTGCAGACTGAGACGATGATGGTTTTTTGAAACGCTGGAGCCGAAAGGCTCCAGCGTTTTTTTGTTGTGACATCATCGAGGTCGATTGGAGTTGGCCCGATTTTGCTGCGTAGACCTGCTTGGCCTCGTCTCAGCTCGCCGGCTGCAGCAGCGGAGTGTCAATGATGAGCCTGTCGGTGGTTCGGGGCGCGATCGATGCCGACAAGATTGCCGATTCAGGGATCGCCGCTGGCATGTCCCTTGCGGCGAATTGACAGAGAGAGGGCTGTCTCAACCGATGGTGCGGAGCGGCTGCTCCTCTGAGTTTCCATGACCGACGGAACTTGACGGACCCGCATTGAACTCGAACCACTCGTCCGCCAATATGCGGAATCGGTCGCAGTGTTCTTGCTCTGAGGTGCAGAGGTGTCGCAGGATCGCGTAAGCCTGCATTCCTGGTCGATGGGGGATGTGATGAATTGTCCGGCCTTCGTTCTATCGAGCCGGCTGTTCATTTTTTTGGCCCTAACATCTGGCACTATGCGACGATGCAGGGTTCGGCTCCAAGGCTTGTCCCCTGTCCTCGACGAGTCGCCAGAGCCGGCTATCAGAAACCCAAGGAGAACCTGACATGAAGTCACAACATTTGCTGATTGCAGCGGTCGCAACGGCGGGCGTACTGGCGGCTGGGATGCCAGCAATGGCGGCGTCGCAGACCAGCAAGCACGTGATCCTTTCCAATGTGCCCGCAGTCCCCAACCAGGCCCAGGTTGACGGCAAGGCGGCCATTCCGCTGACCGGTACGGTTCACGTGGACCCTGCGGGCAATATCGTTGTGACGTGCGACGAACAAGGTCAGGGCAAGTGCTCCAATGTCGGCACTGGCGGTGACATTACCGGCACTCCGACACTCTCCTTGAATGGGCCTGGCATCAATGTGACGGCTGCAGGCGAAGCCCTCAACTGGAGTACGTCCAACGCGCAGGTCTGCTATGGCCTCAGTGCGACGCTGGCGGCGGGATCGACCGGCCCAGCTGTAACCGGCTGGAGCAAGGAGTGGCCTGCGACGGGGAGCTACTCACTCAACGCGCTCTTCGGCAGCGTGACGCCTGGTGAGACCGTGGCGTATGACTTCACGCTGCGCTGCTACTCCA
>CAYRJS010000177.1:0-1985 GCA_964424535.1 uncultured Aquimonas sp. | reverse complement strand
AAAATGCAATTGATGATGTCGATGCGGTGGCTTTCGTCGACAGTACCCGGCGCGTGACTTTGGCGCCGCCAGCCGGCGGTAGCGTCGGTAGTGGATCCTGTGACACCTATCTGGCCTCCATGACGCAGGCCGAGCGGGATCACTTTGACGCCTATCGTGCCGAGAACCGAAAGAACTCGGCCAACCAGAGCTACAACTTCACCCGTATCGAGAAAACCTTCACTGCGCAGACCGGCAAGACCTTGGGCAAGGATACCGGCAAGATCGGGCCGTCCGCCTATCCGTACCTGCCGGGCGTACTGGGGGATACCCAGTATCTGGCGCTCTCCTTCGCCATGCCAGCGCAGAACGAGACCAATACCGGGTGGTTCGCGATGGATCAGCGTTCCGCCATCGGGGTCGGCAAGGAGCATAATGTGGTGATGACCATCAGCCCCTGCCCGGGAGACTTCCGTCCCCGGAACAACTCCAGCAATGACGTCTACCTGAAGGCGTTCTGCCGGTCCACGCACAGCCAGCAGTTCGTGCTCAAGGGCGGTTCCAACCCAAACATCACAGACGGTTGTCCGACTCCTGTCGGTCAAACGATGTATCTGAACGTCTCGCTGCGTGATCTCTCGCGGCCGGTAGGACAGGACATCCCGGCGGATGGATGCGCGACAGGCTTGTATTGCGGTGTTTCCACCACGTTGTCGAATTGATTTGACGGGAAGATGAAACCTGTGTTGAAGATGAAGGTGTTGCTCCCCCTCGTTCTTGTGTCCCTGATCCCCGTTGCCGGCTGGGCTGCTGAGCAGGATGAGCCGGCCGAGTCTGCTGCTGAAAATGTCCTGACGCTGTCCGATGACATGGTGGTGGCAGAGCGTGGCGGTGCGGCCGTCACGGTCGGTCAGCTGCGGGCCAAGGTGCGGACGGCGTTGCCGGCAGGCAAGCGTCGCGGGTACTTCGCCGATGGCGAGCGCGTGGGCGGCCTGGTCGACAGCCTGTTAGCGACCCGCCAGATTGCAGCGGTTGCAAAGGCCAATGGCTTGGATCGCGACCCCGAGCTCCTGGCCGAGATCGAGGAGTACACCCTTGATCTTTTGGCCCGCCGCCAGCTCGCCCAACACCTGGACGGTCTGGAACAGCCGGATGCAGAGACCCTCGCCCGTGAGCGGTATCAGGTCAACAAGGAAGACTACCGGGTGCCCGCCACCAAGGATGTCCGCCATATCTTGATCGCGGTCGAGGATCGTACCGAAGGCGAAGCCCTGGAGCGAGCTGAAGAGGCTCGCAGCCGTTTGTTGTCGGGTTCCGACTTCGACGAAGTGCGCAAGGAGTATTCGGACGATCCCGACGTTCGCCACAAAGGCTGGGTGCGCGGTGTGGGCTTCGAAAATTATGAGCAGGCCTTCACCGAAGCAGTCCTTGGCTTGTCGGAAATTGGTGATATCTCCGAGCCGGTTCGTACTCCATACGGCTATCACGTCATCCGTCTGGAGAAGGACAATCCAGAGCGCATTCGTCCTTTCGACGAGGTGAAGGACGAGCTCGTATCGAAGATTCTGACGGAGTTCCGGACGGCGGCGCGCAGCGCCTACATGGACAGCTTCATCTCCGAGCCGATGAAGCTCCACGATGAGGTGATCAAGTTCCTGCCATCCGTGGAGCCTTGAACCAGGGCAGGGATTGAATCTCCCGGGCACGATTGACGTAGACGGGCAGCCCATCGCGGCTGCCCGTTTTCTCGATTGGCCTGCCGCTTGGCGCATGTCCGGCTGGAGTTCCGCAGTCGTTTGTGGCGATCGCGCTTACGCGTGAGCCGCAGTCCCCGAAGCGCTTCAGGACACCGTTAGGAATGCTCTCACTGCTCGTCCAACAGGATCTGCGCCAACGCTTCACCGCCAATCTCCTCGGTGCGGCGTGGACGGTGCTGGCGCCGTTGCTGCAATTGCTGGTGTTCGCGGTGGTGTTCGTGCACATCTTCAAGGCGCGGGTGCCCGGGT
>CAYRJS010000176.1:0-5670 GCA_964424535.1 uncultured Aquimonas sp. | reverse complement strand
AGCACGACCCGGCCAAAGCGTGTGCGCAGGCGAGCCAGTTCGGTCTCCAGCGCGTTGTGATAGGGCTGCCAGTAAAGCCGGCGGCGTTCGTCAATTTCCGCCGCGTCCGGCGCCTGGCCGTCACGGTAGATCGGCTCCCCGGAAAACTGCACGGTCGGGCATAAGCCGGTCGTGTTCTGGCACGGATACAGCGAGGCATCATCGGGTGGGCGATTCAGATCGACCACGTAACGCGAATGGCTCGGGCACAGGATCGAGGCACCCAGTTCGCGCGCAAACGCATACAACTGCGCCACATGCCAATCGGTATCCGGGGCCGTGTGTGCCGAAGGCCACATGCGCTCACGCAAGGCTTCGGGGATATGCGTGCCATCGTGAGGCAGGCTGACCAGCAAAGGCGTGTGGCCGTGTTCCAGCGTATAGATGTCCATGCCCAGATTGTACAGGCCGGGCCGATTCGGGTTTACAAGCGCTCGGCGTCTTCCAGCAAGGGCGGCGTCTGCTTGCGCAAGGGATCGCGGCGTTTGCCGACCCGATAGCGCCACCACAGGAGGATACCCACGGCACAAGACACAAAGGCCGCCAGGGCCAGACCGATGCGATGATGGGCCAGCAAGGGCGCGGCGATACCGGCCAGAAAGGCATTGAAACTCAAACCGGTCAGGGCCTGCATCGAAGCTGCCGCTCCGCGCCGGCGCGGATACATATCGAGCATGGCGATGGTCAGCAAGGGCAGGATCAGGCCGACGCTGCAAGCCACCAGACTCATCGGCAGCACCGCCCACGGCAGCTGCACCTCGTCCACGGCCAGGTTGTAGACCAGGTTCAACACCATGGCGATGGCCGACAGGCCAAAGCCGATCCGGGCCGTATGCGATTCACTGACCTTGCCGGCCATGCGGCTGGACAGGAACGAGCCCACCATCAAGCCCAAAACAATGGGCACGAACAGCCAGCCGAACTGCTGCTGGTTGAGGTGGAGAAAATCCAGCACCACGATCGGGGCCGAGACGATATACAGGAACAACGCGCCAAAATTGAAACTGGCGGCCATCGCCAATAGCAGGAACCGGCGATTGCGCAGCACCGACCAATTGCTGCGCGCCAGGCGGCCAAAACGCAACTTCATGCGCGCTTCGGGCGGGTGTGTTTCCGGCAACCAGATATGGCAACTGATGAGGATCAGGCTGGAAAACAGCGCCATCACCCAGAAGATGCCGTGCCAACTGGTCCAGCCCAGGATCCAGCCACCCACGATCGGCGCCAGGGCCGGGGCGATGGAAAAGATCATCGCCGCTTGCGCCATCAGGCGCTGGGCTTCCTCGCCGTCCAGGCAATCGCGGATCAAGGCCCGACCCACGATCAGGCCGGCACCGGCGGACATTCCCTGGACCACGCGAAACACCAGCAACCACGTCAGGCTGGGTGACAAGGCCGCGCCGATCGAAGCCAGAATGAACACCGCCACCCCGGCCAGGATCACCGGGCGCCGACCCAGGGCATCCGACAGTGGCCCGTGCAGCACGCTCATGCCGGCATAGGCCACCAGATAGGCCGTGATGGATTGCTGCACGGCGGCGTGGGAGGCGACGAACTGCGCCTGCAGATCTGGAAAGGCCGGAAAAATCGTGTCGATGGCGAACGGGCCGAACATCGACAGCCCGGCCAGCAACAACATCAAGCGCCATAGGAAGGCGCGGCTATGGCCCGCCATCAAGCAGGCTCCTGGCGGTCGCTCGAAGGCACACGCAGGTATCGATCCCGACCGGATTCGCGTCTGTATTTGCCGTTACCGGTCAGGATCACAAGATCAATACCGAAAATCCGTCACTGCAGGGTCTGCAGTGGTGCCGGACGCACCAGCAGCCGTTCCACCGAAGCGGTGGTGATGGGGTGGTACCCCGGACGTGCCTCTTCCAGGACTCGCCGGGCCACTTCGGTGCCTTCGCTGGTGGCGACCAGGGCCATGTAGGTCGGCATGATCAGCTTGCGCCGCCCGACCCGGATCAGGAATTCCTCCATCTTCGGGTAGGCCTTCTGGTAGCCGCTGCGCACGGCCAGCGGATACCAGCGCTGCGCCAGTTCGCCATTGGCGGTACCGGTGAAACCAAACGCCGCATCCAGTTGCTCCAGCTTTTCCACCGGCAAGGTAACCGGCAGGCCTTCGAGGAAATGGATCCATTCCTGGCTGCTCCAGTCCTGGACCAGTTCCCGGGCCGGCAAGGTACCGGAATTTTCCCAGGTCTTCAGAGCCGTATCGACCAGGATCAGGCGCCGTGAACGTACCTCCGGAGCCGAGGCCGGAATACCGGGCTCATACAGCCATTCCTCCAGTTCTTCCTCGCTCACCACGCCCGGATGTTCGGCCATCAGATGACTGCGGAAATAATCGGCAAAGGTGGCAGTATCGATGCTGCGGAAGGCGAAGTGATCGAAATAGCCACGCAGGAAAGGATCGAACACCTCACGGCCATAGCGCTCTTCCAGAAACTGCACGAACCACGAGCCCTTGTCGTAAGCCACGCGCGAAGTTTCCGCATCCGCTCCAACCTTGACCCCGGGGCGCACGCCCAGCACCTGGGTGCTGGCCGGCATGCGTTCGATCGACTTGCGCAGGGCATCGCGGCTGATGACCCGTTCCATCACGGCGAAATCGGCCCCGTACAGGGCTTCGAGCACGCGGTTCTGGACATAGGTGGTCATGCCCTCGTTGAGCCAGCCGTGCTTGGCGCTGGACATGGTGACCAGGTTGCCCGACCAGCTATGGGCCAGCTCGTGCGCGATCAGGGCCACCAGCGACTTGTCACCCACGATCACCGTGGGCGTGATGAAGGACAGGCGCGGATTTTCCATGCCGCCGTAGGGGAAGCTGGGCGGCAGCACCAGCAGGTCGTAGCGCTCCCAACTGTAGGGTCCATACAGCTTCTCGGTGGTGGCGATCATCTTTTCGGTGTCGGCGAATTCGGTCACTGCGGCCTCGACCATATCCGGCTCGGCCCACACGCCCGAGCGCTCGGAAATGGCTTCAAACACCAGATCACCGGCCGCAATCGCCATCAGATAAGACGGGATCGGCTGCATCATGGTGAAACGGTAATCGCCATCGCGCTGCGCCGCCGGGTCATTGTCGGCACTCATCAGCACCATCACATCCGGCCGGGTGGTGACATGGGCGCTGTAGGTGTAACGCACCTGCGGGGTGTCCTGCAGCGGCACCCAACTGCGGGCGTGGATCTGCTGGGATTGACTGAACATGAAGGGCAGCCGCTTGCCCTGGGTCATTTCCGGGGTCATCCACTGCAGGCCGGACGCCTTGGGCGTGGTGCTGTAGTTGACCCGCACCTTGGCAGGCTGATCCGGGGTCTGGATGGTCAGCTTCTGGCCCAGTACCGGATCGGCCTGATCCAGCATGAACTTCAACGGCTTCCAGTCGTCTCCGACCTGGGCCTGGGCCGAGCGGATATCCAGATCGCGGGTATCCAGCACCAGCGCGTGGGCCTGGGCATCCTTCCAGTTCAGCGTATAGGTGACCGAACCAGCCAGGGTCCGGGCATCAAAGTCCATCGCCAGCTCCAGCGCCATGTCGGTGATGGCCACCTTCTGCGGTTCGGCATAGGACTGTTCATCCTGATCCTGCAGGACGATTTCCGCCTTGGCCACCGGCGCCACTGGTTCCGGCGTGCTGCTTTCAGCCGGAGGTGGTTGCTGACAACCTGCGGCCAACACGGCCGTGCAGACCAACACCATCAAGGACATGCGCATATCGAAACCTGTCAAAACAAAAACGCCATTGTAGCCAAGCCGACTCGACCAGCGCCCCATTCGGTGCTTGATCCAGCTACGGCTCCCGGATGACAAGTCCGTGTTCAGGCGCTTTTGGCGACTGGTTCCTCCGGTGCGCTGCTGCGGATCAGGTGATCGAAGGCCGACAGTGCCGCGGTGGCGCCACCGCCCATGGCGATGATGATCTGCTTGTAGGGCGTGGTGGTGGCATCGCCGGCGGCGAAGACACCGGGGATGTTGGTCTGGCCACGGGCGTCGACGATGATTTCGCCAAAGCGGGTCAACTCGACACCACTTTCCTTGAGCCAGGCCGTAACCGGCACCAGGCCTACCTGGATAAAGACGCCGGCGACATCGACCTGGTGCGAAGCACCGCTGGTCCGATCGGTATAGGTCAAACCGGTGGCGCGGCTGCCATCGCCGAGGATCTCGGTGGTCTGGGCGTTGGTGATAACGCGCACATTGGGCAGGCTGTGGAGCTTGCGCACGAGCACGCCATCGGCCTTGAGCTGGGGCAGGAACTCGAGCACGGTGACGTGTTCGACCACACCGGCCAGGTCGATGGCCGCTTCCACGCCGGAGTTGCCGCCACCAATCACGGCCACACTCTTGCCCTTGAACAAAGGGCCGTCGCAGTGCGGGCAATAGGCCACGCCACGGGTGCGGTATTCCACTTCCCCGGGAACATTGATATCGCGCCAGCGTGCGCCGGTGGCCAGGACCACGGTCTTGCCGACCAGCGTTGCGCCATTGTCGAATTCGACGCTGATGCCATCCGCGCCCGGCACCAGCTTGCGCGCGCGCAGGCGGTTCATGATGTCGACCTCGTACTCGCGCACGTGGGCTTCCAGGGCGCTAGCCAGCTTCGGGCCATCGGTTTCCTTGACTGAAATGAAGTTCTCGATGCTGTTGGTATCCAGCACCTGGCCACCAAAACGCTCGGCCGCGATACCGGTGCGGATGCCTTTGCGTGCAGCATAAATGGCAGCAGCGGCACCGGCAGGGCCACCGCCGATGACCAGCACCTCGAACGGATCCTTGCCTTCCAGCGCCTGGGCCTGACGCGCCTCGGCACCGGTATCAAGCTTGGCGACGATTTCCTCGATGACCATCCGGCCCTGGCCGAAACGTTCACCGTTGAGGAAGATCGTCGGCACGGTCATGACTTCACGCGCTTCCACTTCGTCCGGGAAATAGGCCCCGTCGATGGCAACGTGCTGGATCTTCGGATTCAGCACGCTCATCAGGTTCAGCGCCTGGACCACGTCCGGGCAGCTCTGGCAGGACTGGGAGAAATAGGTTTCAAAGCGGTACTCGCCATCAAGCGCCTTGATCTGCTCGATCACGGCTGCATCCACCTTGGGCGGATAACCGCCAGTCTGCAGCAGGGCCAGCACCAGCGAGGTGAATTCGTGGCCCATGGGCAGGCCGGCAAAGCGCAGGTGGATATCCTGGCCGGGGCTGGTCAGGGCAAACGAAGGCACATGCACACCGGCATCGGCGCGCAGTTCCAGGCTGACCTTGGGGGATGCGGCCACGATATCGTCGAGCAAGGCGCGCACTTCACGCGAGGCATCACTGTCATCCAGCGCGGCCACGATCTGGACCGGGCGCACGAGGCGCTCCAGATAGGCGGCAAGCTGGGTTTTCAAACCGTCATCGAGCATGGTGCGACTCCTTGGATTTTGAGGTGAGCTGGATCACGGCATCCCGGAAAACGGGATACCCGGATGTCAACGTGGGAACAGATCCCGACTGCCGCGTACAGCAGCCCGGATCTGCTCCCACCCTCGCAACGCGAGGATGGGAACAGCAGGGAGGGTTTAGATCTTGCCAACCAGGTCCAGCGACGGGGCGATGGTCTTGGCGCCTTCCTTCCACTTGGCC
>CAYRJS010000175.1:0-5675 GCA_964424535.1 uncultured Aquimonas sp. | reverse complement strand
GCCCCAGGATTGAATCCTGCATCCAGGCTGCCATCCGGGTTCAGGCGCGCCAGACGATTGCGCGGCTGGCCGCTGATCTGGGTGAAATCCCCCCCCACCACCACCTTGCCATCTGCCTGCACCGCCACGCCATACACCACACCGCTGGCATCAGGATTGAAACTGGCATCCAGGCTGCCATCCGCATTCAGCCGCGCCAGATGATTGCGTGGCTGACCACCAAGCTGGGTAAAGCTGCCGGCCACCACCACCTTGCCGTCGGCCTGTACCGCCATGGCTCGCACCGCATCGTTGGCACCGGGATTGAAACCATCCGCCACCGATTGCGCGAATGCCCACGGCGCCGCCAGCAACAGCCATGCGCCCAGCAAAAGCAGCCCCGGCAACGATCGCCAACGCACCGCACCAAGCAGATACCGGCGTAGGTACGAGGCGCACGGCACCGCGCTGGAAAAGATGGAAGATGGAGCAACAGCATTCATGGTGATCTCCGGGATCATTATTCGGTCACGCCAAAACATAAGTCTGAAACAAAAGAAACGCCTTATCGAAAAACCCACCTCCTGACACTGAGGCCCACACAGGCGATGTCAGGTTGACCGCGTTATTCAAAAGAAACACCTGATCAAGCCGTCATGCTGGCGGCCACAAAAGGCAGATCCTGCTTACACCCATTCCCGCCATCAGGCAGGCGGGAATGGGCATATCACGCACCTTCATTCAAGTCCGTCGCGGAAAATACCCACAATGAACACCTCCATTGCACCATGGTTATTGTGCGGATTCACGTCGCGCTCATTACCGGCAACAATGGAAACCTGGCTGTAGATATAGCCACTATTGCTTGAGCCCACTTCGGCATCGATCAGGAACAGCAGACTGCCGCCCTCCGTAATATCAAGGGTGAGTTCGATATCGCCCGTGCCTTGTAGCTGCGGACAAACGGCCGGCGCGGTGGCTTCGCAAGTCCAGTGGACATCCAGCAGGCCGGTGGGCACCAACCATTCCAGCTGTGCGCCGGTGGCAGGCTGCGGGCCGTTGTTGCCGGCGTTGATCGCCAGCACGATGCGTTCGCCGGGGAATGTCGGCACGCTCTGCGCGCCCACCATGGCCCACAGATCGGCGAGCGCCTGGAATTCTGCAGTGACATGGCAATCCGCAGTGATCTGCGCCCTCCAGCCTTCAGGGCCGTAATCAAGCAGCGAGCAATGATCGCCCTGTACCCGCTTGACGATAAAGCCGGCATCCGGCGTCACCACGAACTCTGCCGTGCCGCCATGCTCAACCGTCTGCGAAACGGGCGTGATGCTGCCATGCCCACCGGAAACACTGGCGGTGACGGTGTATTCGTTGATGGTCCAGATCGCGTACAGGGTCGAGTTTTGCGCCGGCATCGTGAAACTGCTGCCCGGCGCATACGCGGTGCCAGTGCCATTGGCGGCACTGTTCCAGGCATTGAATCCATAACCGGTGCGGCTGGGGGCTGGCGGCAAGGTGACGCTGCTGGCGTAGTCCTGGGTAATCGGCGCGACGGCACTGCCGCCCTGGCTGTCAAAACTCAAGGTGTATTGGTTGATGCTGTACTGGGCGTTGACCTCAAGAGGGCCGGTGACGTTGGTGAACGGCACGTCCCAGCCGGTGAAGCTGTAGCCGGTACGGCTCGGACTGGCCGGCGCAGTGGCATTGCTGCCGTGATTGACGGTCTCGGTCTTGAGGGTGGTGCCGTCCCAGTCCTTGAAGGTGACGGTGTAGGTATTGATGGCGAACTGAATGGATATGGCGCAGGCGCTGCTGATATTCGCTGCGGTCCAGGTGCCGTTGCCGTTGTCGAACGGATTGCAGGTGGTGCCGGTGGCCGATGCCACGTGATGATTGTTCTGCGGGGTGACGGTGATGGTGGCATTGGCACCATGGTTCACGGTTTGCGACGCCGGGCTGATCGTACCGTTTCCGGTGCGGCTGGCCGTGACCTGATGTACATGCGTGATGTAATGCGTGATCTGCGTCCGGTAGAGCGCACCGCCACCGGTACTGTAACCATTACCGTCGACGGAGCCGTATGCGCGCAAGGTCAGACTCTGGTTTTCCGGCAGCGTCAGCCCGCCCAGTTCCCAGCCACTGCTGGTCCGGGTTGCGGCACCCAGCAGGGAATAATTGGTTCCGTCAGTGGAAATTTCGAACCAGGCCTGATGCAGCACCGGGCTGCTGCCACCGCGTTGCCAGGTGATCTTTTTATTGTCCGTACTGACGCTCAGGCTTTGCGTAGACGTCGAGGTGGCGTTGAACCGGGCGACTCTTGCTGGCCCACTGGGACTAATTGACCAGAAACCTCCCGCGATCAGGCTTTTCCCGTCTGCCTGCTGCAGGATGACATGGACCTGATTGTCGGGACGGTGGATGAAACTGCTGTCATAGCTGCCATTGGCATTGAGGCGGAGCACATGACGCCCGTCCCCAGGGACGGGGGTAGGGTACCACCCACCGATCAACATCTTCCCATCGCGCTGGACCAGGATGGTATTGATCCAGGGGTACTCTGATCCGCCGGAAAGTGCCGGCGGCACAAAGCTGGTATCCAGGCTGCCATTGACGTTCAAACGTGCCAGCAGCTCCCGTGTCGTCGTACCGACTTTGTAGAACTTACCGCCAATCAGGATTTTTCCATCGTGCTGGAGGTGAATCGAATTAACACGGTCAACTGCACCCGCGATGAAACCACTGTCGAGCGAGCCGTCGGCATTGAGGCGTGCGATGCCACCGCGCGACTGGCCCTGGATCTGGGTGAATTCACCACCCACGAGAATCCTGCCATCCCCGTACGCTGCCAAACTAAGAACGTAGGAGTTGGCCACCACATTGAAGCTTGAATCCCGACTGCCATCCTGATTCAAACGCACCACACGGTGGCCGGACACACCACCAATCGAGTTGAATAAGCCGCCAATCAGGATTTTTCCGTCCGGCAGCGGCAAAACGGCATACAACCAGCCGTCGACACTTGCATTGAACGAGGTATCGACCGAGCCGTTGGCGTTCAGACGTGCGAGATGGGGCCTGTTTACGCCGCCGATGGATTCAAAATATCCAGCCACCAGGACTTTTCCGCTGGGCAACGCATTAATATGAGTAACCTCATAATCAGGCTGGGGGCTCACATTGAACGTGGTGTCCAGGCTGCCATTCGTGTTGAGCCGAAACAACGGGTACGAGTCAGGGGAATAATAGGACCCGGCAACGAGGATTTTTCCATTCGCGTCCAGGGACGCAGTGGTCCCGTACATGTCGCCCAATGCTGGAGGATTGAAGCCCGTATCCACCGATTGCGCGGAGGCACCGAAGTTGATCAGCATCAACAGGAGGGCTGCAACCAGGATCAGCAGGCTGCGCAGGATCGGCTGACGGATTGTTACGGGGTCGCTTTCAGCCGGATCAGCGGCACGGAATGATGGAATCGGGGCGATGTTCATGCTTGAGGCTCCTCGGGTTGATCCGGGCCATTGCCGGTGTCGGGTGCTGGAGGTGTGGTCGTGATCTGCTCTGTTTCGACGCTGGCGTCCGCGCCTGATCCCGGTGCGCGGCCCAGCGCATCGCGCAGCGCCAGCAACTCGTGGCGCAGGTGCTGTTCGGGCGTATTGGGGGGAAGTGGTTTGCTCACAGAAACGGGCCGTTTCGGGGTCATCCCAGCGTAGGGAAATGGCTCGGCGGGTGTTTCCCATAACCGCTCAGATGTTTTGCGAAAGCGATCAAGTTGCTGATTGGCAAGCGATTTTTTGCTGTGTCGCGGGCAGATCACGGCAAGCAGCGAGCGTGTGCGGTGACGGAAGCCGGCGTGCGCTCCGACAGCGATGCTGATCCTCAAGTGCACCCCGTCAGCCCGCTTCACGCCCCCGGATGCACCACTTCCCGCCCTCCCTCCCACGTGCGGGAAACGGCTCAAGCCCGGGATGTTTTCTCAGGCGTCCTGCGCGGTGCTACCCGGTGCGTGGCCGAAATGTTCGCGGTAGGCGCGGCTGAAGGAGGCCAGCCGGGCATAGCCGACTGCGTAGGCGATTTCGGAAACATTGCCGGCGCGCTGTTGCAACAGGCGCCGGGCCTGTTCAAGGCGATATTGGCGCAGCAATTCACCGGGACCGGTGGACAGTTCCGCCTGGCAGTGGCGACGCAGCGTGGGCTGGCTCATATGCAGGCGTTGCGCCAGCCCATTCACATCCAGCGCAGGCTCGTGATGGTGTGCGTGAATAATGGCCATCAGGCGTTCGACAAACGGCGAGGAAACCGCTTCTTCGGCGGGAGGCGTGACTTCCTGCCGTGTATTTCCCAAATGCTGTCGCAGCCGTTCGCAGGTGCGCAGCGCGGCGGCCAGCTGGGCCAGCAGCACTCGGCTTTCAAAAGGTTTGGTCAGGTAATAATCGGCGCCGCCGGCGAGCCCGGCAATGCGGTCCGAATCAGCCGCGCGTGCAGTGAGGAAAACAATCGGCACACCCGCCAGCTCCTGCCGCTGACGCACCGCCTGGGCCAGGCCAAGGCCATCCAGCCGGGGCATCATCAAATCGGTGACAATGAGATCGGGTGCTTCCTGCAGCGCGTGTTGCAGCGCGCTTTCGCCGTCCTCGGCGCTGATCACGCGGTAGTGCTCAACCAGAATACCGGCCAGATAACGGCGCAAATCAGGATGGTCTTCGGCCACCAGCACCAGTGGCCGCTCGTTGTCACCACCGGCTCCGGCTTCATCAGCCGGCATTGAAACAGGCAGGGAGATCGCCGGCTGCCGGCTGTTTGCGCTGATGGCGGAATCAGCCGGCGCTTCGGCATCCGGCGCGGCCAGATCCACACCAATCTCCTCCACTTGCGCGAACAAGGGCGAGGCCGCGACCGCCGGCAGTTCGAATACGAAACCGGCTCCGCCCAGCGCGCTGTCTGTCGCGAACAGGCGGCCGCCATGCAGATTCGCCACTTCCCGGCACAGGGCCAGGCCCAAGCCTGCCCCTTCACGCAGGCGGGTGCTGGCACTGCCCATCTGCGAGAAACGGTCGAAAATGCTCTCGCGCCAGGCCTCGGGAATGCCGGGGCCGGAATCTTCCACACGCAGGCAGGTGCCGCCGGAAGGCGTGCTTTGCAGCGACAGCCGCACCTGGCCTTCAACGGGACAGAATTTGAGCGCATTGGACAGCAGGTTGCCGACCACGCGGAACAACTGTTCCAGATCGCCGCACACCGGCACGGACGCGGCCGGCACCCTGCTGTCCAGCGTGATGCCTTCGCTCTGCGCCAGTGGCGTGAAGGCGGTGGCGGCCTCGCGCACGAGTCTGGCCAGATCCAGGATTTCCGGGCGCAGCGGGAAGCGGCGCGCTTCGATCCGCTCAAGATCCAGCAATTGCCCGATCAGGCGCTCCAGCCGGCTGGCATTGCGCGCCATGGCTTCGGCCAGTTCCGGCGCGGGCGTCTTGCCCTGCACCAGATCATCCAGCGGCCCGGTCAGCAGCGTCAGCGGGGTGCGCAACTCATGGCTGACGTTGGCGAAAAAGCGGGTTTTGCTGGCCGCCAGATGTTCGATTTCCTGCAACGCGCCGCGCAGTTCCTCGGTGCGCTCGGCAACCGTGGTTTCCAGCTCGGCCTGACGCCTGCGCGCACGCCCGCGCTGGCGCCACAGCAGCGCCGCCACCGTCAGCACCAGG
>CAYRJS010000174.1:0-5728 GCA_964424535.1 uncultured Aquimonas sp. | reverse complement strand
AGGTCGAGCGACATGCGCTTGGCCGAGGCGATGGTGATGAAGGTGTCGGCGTCTTCAATCCGCAGGTTGCGCAGTTCGAAAGGCCCCTGGGCGTTGGCCTTGGCGACCCAGCGCTCGTCAAAGCCGAAGTCGAGTTGGCCATCGATCACCGAGACCATGCCGCCGATCCAGGCTATCGGCAAGGACTTGCCGGCGGCATCACGCCCCCACACCTCGGCGTAGCCGCGGTAGTGATCCATGCTCTTGGCAGCATGCACCGGAACCTGGATATCCAGGCGGGTGGCTCCGGCCTTGGCCAGGTTGGCGTGGGCGCGGTTGCCATTCAGCGAGAGTGAGGGGCTGATGAAGGGCATCAAGTGTTCGGCCGTGCGCAAGATGCGGTTGCCGGAGGCATCGACGCCTTCGATCCGGACCTGGGCCACGTGATCACCAGCCTGTGCCGCCACGAAGCTGGCGCCGAACACACCGTCGCCGGCAAGGCCATCGTCGTGTTGGCCATCATCGAACATGGCGAAGTTCTGATTGCTGCCGTCGGGGAAAGTCACCGTCAGGGTGGCACGCTCGATCCAGCCAGCACCGGAACCGGTGATGGCAGCCCCTTGGGCATCGACACCGGTCAACTGCGCCGTCAGGCCCATGCTTTCGCCGACCAGTTGGCGGCGATGGGTGGCGTAGGAAGCCAGCTCGGTGCGGTCATCGCCTTGCAGCAGGATGAAGCCGGGAGCGTTGGTCTTGGTCATGCCGGTCAGTTCCAGCGACCACAGGCCTTTGGCCACGTTGTCAAAGTTGTACAAGCGTGCTGGTACTTGCGCACCTTCAATACCAAACTGGGTGGCCACGCCGGCCTTGGAGGCATCGGCGTGCCGCAGTTTCTGGCCACGCGGGCCATTGAGCACGACATCGACGGACGCATCGTCCGGGGTCAGGATGGCAAAGCGCAGCTTGCCGTTTTCCACGGGCAAATTCGCTTGGCCGCGCAAACCGGACTTGCTCATGAACTGGTCAACCGACAGCAGGGCGCTGTGCGAGTACACGGTTGACTGGGCCGCGTCAGGCACGCGCATCTGGGAAAACTCTGCCGGTGGGCCAGACAATTGCTTGGGTGTCACCTGCGCTGAAGTCGGCGTTGCCAAGGCGCCGGCCAGGATGGCAACGATGGCGATGCCCAAGCTACGCTCGACCATGGCCGAGGAAGATGTGTTGCTCATGTTTCCGTTTCTCCTGTTCCCCGATAAACCCGGTCCACCGTGATGGCCGGAGCTGGGCGCATGCGGAAAAATTGCTCATCAACCACACGGCCCAATGGGTGCGCTTATCGCCACACACCTGGATCGTGTCGGAACATTTGTCGAGATTCCCGCCGTGTGGGTCGGGAGGTTCGATGATGTCCGATCAGCTTGCACGCGCTTTGTTCAGGTCTTTGCCATTTGGCCCCTTGAACCTGAATCCGCTGTATTGGACGACCATACGCCGGCGAATGCAATGTGCGCTGCAACATGGGTGGTTTACTGGATGGCCGAATCGAGCAGACGACCCAGGAATGGAGTAATTTTCGCCCATGTCCGAAGAACCTCTCATCCCGCGTCCGGGTGCTGTTGTCAGCGAGCGCCTGTTGCATTTTCTGCGTACCCTGCCTTTGTTCGCGGGCTTGTCGGAAGAGACCCTGACGGAGCTGGGAGCCCAGGCCGAGCGCATCACCTTGCATGGTGGTGAAGTCCTGTTCGAGCAGGACAGCCCATCCGATGCGTTGTATGTCCTGTATTGGGGACGCCTGGCCGCGTGGCGCCGTGGGCCCGAGGGTGATGTGCGCAAGCTGGGTCAGATTGCCCCAGGCGGCTATGTCGGTGAAACCGGCTTGTTGCTGGAACAGGATCGCACCGCCTCGGTCCTGGCCTTGCGCGACAGCGAATTGTTGCGCTGGTCCAAGACGGCGTTTGAGAGCCTGATGGCGCAATATCCGGTGGCCATGTTGCGCCTGGCCCGTGAGGCCCTGGCGCGATACGCCCAAACCGTCAATCGCCCAGCCCAGGCACGGTGTTTTGCCGTGTTGCCGGGTATGGCCGGGATCGACGTGGCCGGTTTTGCCGCACGCCTGGCCGGGGCTCTGGCACATCTGGGAGAGGTGCGCGTGGTCTATGCCGCCCAGGCCCGTGAACGCGGGCCGGGTTGGTTTTCCGTGCTCGAACAACAAAGCGCGGGCTTGATCTATGTCGGTGATCTGGACCCGGTCTGGCGTGAACGCTGCGCCCGTCAATCCGATGTGGTGCTGATGCTGGTGGATGCCGAAGGCGAGGCCGCCAAGGCCATCGCGCCACCGCCCGCGCTGTCCGAACACACCCCCCAGCATTTGCTGCTTCTGCGCCATGCCGAGCCACCGTACCAGGGCACGCGAGCCTGGCTGGAGGCCTTTCCCAAGACAACCATGCACCATCAAATACATGCCCCGACCGACCTGGCCCGGCTGGCGCGCTTGCTGACCGGCTGCGCCGTGGGTCTGGTGCTTTCCGGTGGCGGGGCACGTGGGTTTGCCCATGTCGGGGCCTTGCGGGTGTTGCGTGAGGCCAGGGTTGCTGTCGACTACGTGGCCGGTTGCAGTGCCGGCGCCATCATTGCCGCCGGTATCGCTGCCGGCTGGGACGATGCGCATCTGGTGGCCGCACTGCGCGCGGCCTTTGTCGAGGACAACCCGTTTTCCGATGTGACCTTGCCTCTGGTAGCAATCCACCGAGGCCGCAAGGCGTCCATGTTGCTGCAACGCAGTTATGGCGATATCGACATCGAGGATTTGCCGCTGCCCTTCTTCTGTGTTTCCACCGATTTGACCTGCGGCAAGCTGCATGTGCACGAGCGCGGTCCCTTGTGGCTGGCCTTGCGTGCCAGTACCGCCATTCCCGGGGTAGTGCCGCCGGTTTTTCACGAGCGCAGTGTCCTGGTCGATGGTGGGGTGATCGACAACCTGCCGGTGGCGGACATGCGTCGTCGTATCGGCGGCCAGATCATCGCCGTGGACGTGGGTGGCAATTACCGCATCGATACCGATCTGGAGCAGGCCTGGTTGCCGTCCTGGTGGCGTCAACTGTTGCTGCAGTGGGGTCGGAAAAAGACCTATCCGGGCATTGCCCAGCTGCTATGGCGTGCGGTCATGGTCAATTCCGATGCCATGAGCGCGCGTCAACGTCGCCAGTCGAGCCTGTTGCTCAAGCCCGACCTGGGCGGCATCGATCTGTTTGACTGGCACAAGTTCGATGCCATCGTCGCCATCGGGCAGGCACATGCCCGGCAGCACATGGCTGCGATCCAGGCCCTGTTCGCGTCGTCCGAGCCTGTAAACGACCCGTGAAACGTGTCAACATGAATCCGGGTTGAATGCAAAGCCGCCATCGTGTCGGTACATGCCGGGTTTGCGGTACATGCACCGTATCCATCCATAGACACCCGCATCAGCGGCACATCAGCCCAAGGCAGAGTCAGGATGAACACGCATTCCACCCCTTCGCATAGCGGCGAGGCGAACATGAAAAAGCAACTGGGTCACTACGAAATCGAGTCCGAACTGGGCCGTGGCGGCATGGGCGTGGTGTACAAGGCCTTCGAGCCGGCCTTGAACCGCCACGTCGCCATCAAGGAGTTGTCGCCTTCCCTGGCACATGATCCGCAACTGGTCGAACGCTTCTTGCGCGAAGCCCGTTCGATGGCGGCACTGTCGGATCCCCACATCATCCAGATCTTCTACATCGGTACCGACGAGGGCACTTCGCAGCCATTCTTCGCGATGGAATACGTCGAGGGTGAATCCCTGTCGACCATCCTCAAGCGCGACGGTGCGCTGAGCGTGGAGAACACCCTCAAGATCCTGCACCAGACGGCCCAGGGCCTGGCAGCGGCGCATGATCATGGCGTGATCCATCGCGACATCAAGCCCGGCAACCTGATGCTGGGCAAGCGCGGGCAGATCAAGATCGCCGACTTCGGCATCGCCCTGGCCACTACCGACATCTCCAAGAAGCTGACCTCCACCGGCGAATTCGTCGGTACGCCAGGCTATCTCTCTCCCGAGGTCTGCCTGGGCAAGCCGGTCGATCAGCGTTCGGACATTTTCTCCCTGGGCATCGTGATGTTCGAGATGCTGTCCGGACGGATTCCCTTCAGCGATGAAAGCCCGCTGGGCCTGATGCTGGAGGTGGTCAAGGCCGAGATTCCCAACATCCAGGAACTCAACGACAGCGTCGACGCCCCGACGGCGGCGATCCTGGCGCGCATGGTGGCCAAGGAGCCACAGGATCGCTTCCAGAGCTGCCATGACCTGGTAGCTGCCCTGGAAGCCCATCCGCTGCTGGCTCATGGCGACACCGTCAAGCTTGCACGCCCGGCTCCGCCGGTGGATGCGTCCACCATGATTGGCACACCCGCGCCCAAATCCGTACCACGCGCGGTGACGCCACCGCCGGTGGTTCGTGCCGTGGGTGCAGGTGTCGATACCGGTGCCAGCAAACGCGAACCCGAGCGCCCATCGGTACTGGCCCGGCCCGCCACGCGCAATCGCGGGCTCTTGTTGCCCCTGGGCGTGGCTGCGGCACTGCTGGTGGTGGTGGCTGGCAGTGCCTTTGCCTTCCGTGGCCAGATCCTGGATTTCGTACGTGGCTTTGGGGATGGGTTTACTGGCAGCAGCCAGGTCGCCTATGACGCCGGACACACCACGGGCAAGGTCAGCAACCCGGTCGGCAACAGTGTCGCTGCCGAACCCGAGACGGCTTCGGTTCCAGGTGCGGCCTCGAAGGCGAATGACCCGATGGATGGCAACGACACCGCGCTTGCTGCAGTGAGTGCAGCCGAGGGTGCGCCAGAGGTGATGAGCACGGACGAGATCGCCAATGCCATCGAAAGTGATCGCGGCGTGATTTCCGACACCAGCCTGGCTTTGGCAGCGGTTGACACCTCATCAGCTGTCGAGGCCGTCTCCGGAACCGCTCTGGCATCGGCTTCGAGCCCGGCTTCGGCCCAGGTCCAGTCCATGAGCACGGATGTCGTCCCGACGCAGGCCGAAACGACAGCGCCGGCCAAGGCCCAGGTTGTGGCCACCAGTACGCCGCCCCGTCCGGTGGCGCCGCCACCGCCGCCTCGGGTGGCCGTGATCACGATCGGAGATTCGGCCATCACCGGTCCGGCCCGCAGCCGCATCGAACGTGAATTGGCCGATGCCGGTTTTGATCTGGTCGATGCCGAGGCCTTGGGCCTGACCGGCGGCGAGAGCCTGGCGACAGCCTTGGCGACCGTACGCAAATCCGCAGCCGTAGCCGTGGTGGTGAAGGCCGAACCGGTGGGTTCGCAACCGCTTCAATACTATGGTCGGACCTCTGAGCTTTACATCGCCAACTTGACGGTGCGCGCCTACAAGACCACCGATCGCAGCTCGATTGGTGCCGGTTTGAACGAGAAGGTGCAGTTCACCACGCTCAATGCCGATAGCCAGGCCGAGGAAGCACTGGATGGCAAGTTGTATCGACTGGTATCGGAACTGTCGCCGTACCGTCGTCGCGGCTGAGCAAATTAGGAATGGGGACCAGGCCCCGTGCCGGATTCACCGGCCGGGGCCTGTGTTTTAGCCCGAAAACATCCGTATCAGACCCAAGCCGATCCCGACCAGGATCAGCACGAAGACCAGCAGCACCTTGAGCAAGCCGCGATTGCGCCGCAACCATTTGCCCAGGCGGTAACGCCAGGTATTTAC
>CAYRJS010000173.1:0-5734 GCA_964424535.1 uncultured Aquimonas sp. | reverse complement strand
ACGTGGGCGGCAAAGGCATCCAGATTTACGTCCACGGCATCGGCGGCAAAGCGCTTGCGCCAGTCCGCATCGTGCTCGCCCAGCCACATGCGCCGGCTTGATGCGACAGCGCGCAGGCGTACATCGAGATTGATTTCACGCAGCAGACGCGGGGCGTTTTCGGCGAGTTGGTCGAGCAGGGCTGAGCCAACCTTGCCGGGGCCGATCACGCCCACGGAGATGGTCTGCGGCGACAACCAGAATCCGGAGTGGGCGGCGCGCAGGGCCTTGGTCTGGTCATTGGCGGCAATCGCCACCGAGATATTGCGTTCGGAAGCGCCTTGGGCGATGGCGCGCAGATTGACCCCGGCACGGGCCAGGGTGCCAAGAAAGCGGGCGGCCACGCCGGGACGTCCAGCCATACCGTCACCCACTGCTGCCAGCACCGCCACGCCGTTTTCCAGATGCACGCTGTGGATCTGGCCCTGGGCCAATTCCTGGGCAAAGGTGGCTTCCAGCGCGGCCTTGCCCCGGTTTCCATCGGCAGCGTGAACCACGCAGCAGATCGAGTGCTCGGATGAACCCTGGGAAATCATCACCACCGAGACATCGGCCTGGCGCAAGGTGCCAAAAACCCGTTCGGCCGTGCCGGGTACGCCAATCATGCCGCTGCCTTCCACGTTCAGCAGGGCCAGGTCGGAAACCAGCGACAGGCCCTTGGCCAGAGCCGTGCTTTCGCGTTCACCGCGGGCGTCGATGCGGGTGCCCGGATGGGTCGGATTGAAGCTGTTGCGGATGCGGATCGGCAGATCGCGGGCGATGGCTGGTGCCATGGTCTGCGGGTGCACGACCTTGGCTCCGAAATAAGCCAGTTCGCAAGCTTCCTGGTAGGAAATCCGGGGCAGGAACACGGCATCGGGCACCAGCCGCGGATCGGCCGAGAGCACGCCATCGACATCGGTCCAGATATTGAGTTCGTCGGCCTGGAACAAGGCGGCAAAAATGGCGCCGGAAAAATCGCTGCCATTGCGGCCCAGGGTGGTGGCCACGCCATCATGATCCCGGGCAATAAAACCGGTCACGACGATGCGCGACTGTGGATTGGCCTTGCGCCATGCGCTCAGATTGCTCGCGCTGGCGTCCCAGTCCACGGCGATACCGAGGTTGTTGTGGCCTACGACCAGCACCTGGCGCGCATCCAGCACCGCCGTATCCAGGTCGATATGCCGCATCGCCAGAGCCAGCAATTGCGCTGACCAGACTTCACCCATGCCGTGCACGCGCGCCTTGGCGGCAGTGCCGGAAGGGCCGAGCAGGGCAAGCGCCGACAAGATGGCCGACAGTTCCCGAAATTGTTCGTCGAACCATTCCAGTACCGGGCCCACGGCCTCACCCAGCAGTTCGCGGGCGGTATCGGTATGGCGGTTCTTCAAAGCCGTCAGGCCGGCGTTCCAGTCTGCATTGGCGGTTGCGGTGTCGGCCAGGGCAATCAAGGCATCGGTGACGCCTTTCATGGCCGAAACCACGGTGATCTGGGTCGAATCTGCGCGGGTGTCCAGCAATTGCGCAACGTGCCGGATGCGTTCGGCCGTGGCCAGGCTGGAACCTCCGAATTTGTGCGCGACAACCGAGGCCTGCGCCGGGGCGGCGATTGCGGGACGGGAAGCAGGAACAGCGTTCATCGGGACCTCACTGTGGAAGCTGGCCCGCACTCGATTTGCCAGGGGATGCCAACACCCCGTCGCTGGTCGGGGTGCGTAGCCGGTTGAGTGTTTTCAGCACACGACCGCTCGCACCCCGCAGGGGGTGGTACCGGTCATGGTCATGCTGATGGTGCACGGCAACATGGGCATAGGTAAACGCGGGTCGTGGGTCGCTGTCAAGCCCTGTGTATCAGGACGATGCATCTGGTGATGTGAGTAACCGTCATTCGAGTCCCAGTTTTGCTTCTACGGCCTGTAATCGCGGCAAGAGACTGGACGGAATGCTGCGGGATTCGGATTGGATCAGCGTGTATGTCGTGGCTGCCTGCAGTGGCCGTTCCAGCGACAGCAGCAATTCGGCGTACGTCAGGCGAATCGAAATCGTCAATGGACTGTTGGCACCAGCATGTTCCAGTGCCATGCCTTCTGCTTCTTCGACCAAGCGCAGAGCTTCTTCCAATTTGTCGCTTTTTTGTAGAACCCGTGCATAGTTGCCGATTAGAGCGGCAGTCGCTGCGGATGCACCATGCGCCATTCGCCGAATCTTCAGGGCAGCCGCGAAGCTGGTTTCGGCCTGAGCCAGATTGCCTTGCCGAAACTGTGCAGCAGCCAGATTGTTGAGGGTATTGAGCGCATCGTTGCCACTATCCAGCTTGAGCGCCACCCATAGTTCGTGGGCTTTGCGCAAGGCTATGATTCCCCGGTCGAGCTGGTCAGCCTGGATCAGCGCCACACCCAGATTGTTGTAGAGCGTTGCGGTCTCGAAGTTGGTTTCGCCGGAACGCGCCAATCGCTGTGGGAGTGCGGCTTCCAGTGTGGCGATGGCGAGATCCACCTTGCCGGCTTCGCGTTCGAGTTGCGATTGCAGCATGCGGCTGGTCAGCAAGGCATCGACATGACGCTTCGGGTTGTTTTTCCAGAACGCCTGTGCCTGTGCCAGCAGTTCACGAGCTGTCTCGCTGTCCCCCATGCGGTGCAGAGTCTGCGCCAAGGTGAAGCGGACATCGGCAGCGGCCACCGGATCATTGATGTGTGCCTCGTTCATCAGCCAGCGACGCAGCAGGGGTTCGGCAGCGGCGTAATCGTCGATGTAGAAATTGAGGTTGCCCAGGGCCTTCAACACGTCAGCGTGCGCAGCAGGGTCGGAGGTGAAACTGGATTCGACACGTGCAGCCGCCTGGTCCAGCACCTCACTTGCGGTCAGAGGTGCACCAGCGTGAGCGTGCTGACCGGCGTCACGAAACATGTGGACAAGGTAGTCGCGAACGGCCTTGCTGCGCTTTGCCTCGGTCCGGGCGACATCACGCTCGTACGCGGTTTCACGCTGTGCATTAAGTACCAGCGCCAAGGCGACCAGAAGACTGATCAGCGCCAGTGTCCCCAATGTCGTCGCCAACCAGTAGCGGCGCAATCCGCGACGCAGACGATAGCCAAAAGCTCCGTCACGCGCCCTGACGGGACGCAATGTCCGGTGGCGTGTCAGATCTTCTCTCAATGCTTCGACCGAAGCGTAGCGGGTTTCGGGTTCTGGCCGCAGCGCCTTGAGCACGATGGCATCCAGATCCCCGCGCAGGCGGCGCGCCCTGTTGCTGCTTACACACCGGCTGCTGGGTGGCGGTGGTGGTCCGGCGAGACTGCGTTGTACCAGCAGCAATGGCGCCCGTCCGCCCAGATCACCCCACGGCAAGGTCCCGGCCAGCAATTCGTATAACAGCAATCCCAGGGCGTACACATCGGTCCGTGTGGTTTCCTCACCACCGACAAGCTGTTCGGGCGCGGCATAGCGAGGGGTCAATGATTGGCGTTGTGTGTGCTGTGCAATAGAGGTATCCGGCTCAATTACCCGCGCAATGCCAAAATCCAGTAGCACGGCACGTCCGTCATTGCGCACCATGATATTGGACGGTTTGAGGTCGCGGTGGATGATGGCGTGGCGATGGGCATGTGCCACGGCGTTGCAGACCTGCTTGAACAATACCAGCCGTGCATTCAAATCAAGGTCATGCCGATCGCAATGCTTGGTAAGCGTTGTGCCATCGACATATTCCATCACCATGTAAGGCCGCCCGTCCGGCGCGCTGCCGGCGTCGATCAGTTGTGCAATGCCGGCATGCCGTAATCGTGAAAGCAAGCGTTGTTCACGCAGGAAGCGTGGCGTATCTTCGGGACTCCAATGACGCAACAGCTTGATTGCAACCTGTTGTTCGTAGCGACCATCGACGCGTTTGGCCAGCCAGACTTCGCCCATGCCGCCACTGCCGAGTGGGCGCGTCAACTGCCACGGCCCAAGCTGCCAACCCACGCAGCCGATTTTCGGGGTTTCCCGCACCCCGGCTTCAAGAAATCCTTCGGAGGCTTCGATGGCTGCAAGCATCGTACGCACCTCATGTGCCAAGGCAGCATCGTTTGCGCACTCGCGCGCCAGGAAATCCTCGCGCTCAAGCGCGGGGAGATCAAGTACGGCATCCAGTAACGCCTCCAGCCGTACAAAGCGAGTGCTGTCGCCGTCCACTTAGCGTGCGGTGTCCTTGTGTCGTGCGGCTGAGTTGTCACCGATTATGCAAGGGCTGTGCCGTTGCACGTCAATGATTCGCGTCGCCAACGGGCTCCTGGATGCCATTCTGGTTCTTACCTTCATTCAATTCCTGATACAGCCAAGCCCGTGCCTTGACCCAGTCACGGCGCACCGTGCGTTCACTGACATCAAGTGCCAGCGCGGTCTCCGCTTCGCTGTAACCGGCAAAGTAGCGGCATTCGACGACCTGCGCCAAACGCGGGCTGAGATGGGCCAGGCGCTCTACGGCTGCATTGATCTGCAGCAGTTCGAGATCGGCAGCAGCCATGGCCTGCTCATCCCTGGTTTCCAGCGAGCGGGGTCGTTGTCCGAAATTGCGTTTTGCCGAATATCGAGCTTCAGCATCGTTTGCCAGCACCTGGCGCATGGCCAGCGCTGCTGTTGCCAGAAACTGACGCTCACTTTCCCAATGGACGCTGCGCTGGAGCTTGATCCAGGCTTCGTGGATCAATGCCGTCGTTCGCAATGTGGCTCCTGCGCCTGCACGAAAGCGTTCACGACGGGCAATCTGGCGCAGATCGGTGTAGAGCGCCTCGGTAAGTGTGTTGAGCGCAGTGTCGGAATCCATGCTGTCATGATCGCATGCGACGAAGACGACAGGATAACTTGAAAGCTTCCGACATCCCTATTGACATGTCTGTCGTGCAGGCTGTGGTTAAGCGGGCAGGGATCATCCCGTATCAAGGCGGCGGGGTGGCAAGCAGTTCCACGACGGCAGCCGCCAGTTCGGTGCACGCCTCGGTCATGGATTGCGCGGAGGAGTGCTCATCGAACAGCGTCAGTGCCTGGGCCAGACGGGGTGTGCCGCAAAAATTGCAGGCTGCGCGCAGGCGATGGCGGATGCCACGGGCCTGTTCGCCATCCGGGTCGGCCAGAATGCTGTCGCATTGCTGGCGTAGATCGGCCAGCAGCAAGGTGCGTAGAGCAGCAAGGTTTTCGCGGCGACCACCGGCCAGAGCCAGGGCCGAGGCATCATCCCAAATCGGGCTTGTGGACGCGGTCCGCGCTGCCGGAGGTGGCTCCATCACCGCACCCCGGGCAAAACCCAGACTGGCCAATGCCTGGGACAGTTGCTGCAGGCTCAGAGGCTTGGTGACGATGGCATCAAAACCCTGGCGGCGCAGACGCTGGTGCACGGCTGGATCGGGATCGGCGGTGGCCAGCAGGGCCGGGCTGTCGACGCTGGCGTGATCGTCGCGATTGCGGATCTGACGCAGCACCTGGCCACCATCCATGTCCGGCAGGTTGAGGTCCAACAGCATGACGTCGAAACGTTGAGCGATCGCAGCCGCAACCGCGGAGGCACCATCGGCATGGGCTTCGACTTGCCAGCCCAGCATCTCCAGAGCGCCTTGCAAAAAGGCGCGGCTGGTGGGGTCGTCTTCGACAAGCAGGGCGCAGGGCATGCAATGGATTCCCGATGGCCTGAGCCCAGCATGCCGGTGATAGGGGCCAACGGCAAGCGGGCACACGCTAT
>CAYRJS010000172.1:0-5745 GCA_964424535.1 uncultured Aquimonas sp. | reverse complement strand
ATGTACGAAAATCAAGCTGTTTCCGCCCTCGGCGCCTTGGCCCATACCCAGCGGCTGCGTGTGTTCCGCGCCCTAGTTGTCGCCGGCCCCGAGGGGATGACGCCCAGCGTGCTGGCCGATCTGCTCGACGTGGCACGCAATTCCCTGTCCTTCCACTTGAAGGAATTGGCCCACGCTGGCCTCGTCACCATCGAGCAGCAAGGCCGCAACCTGATCTATCGCGCCGACTTCGCGCAGATGAACAACCTGCTCGGCTACATGACCGAACACTGCTGCCAGGGCGGCACATGCGAAGTCACGGAATCCTCTGCCACCTGTGCCTCCTGCTGAAAGGAACTATCCATGAAGCGCTTCCATGTCCATCTGCATGTCAATGACCTGCCCCGCAGCATCGGCTTTTATTCCCAACTCTTCGCCGCGCAACCCACGCGCGTCGAAAGCGATTACGCGAAGTGGATGCTCGAAGACCCGCCGGTGAACTTCGCCATTTCCACGCGCGGCAACAGGCCAGGCATCGACCACCTGGGTATCCAGACCGACGACGCTGAGGAACTGGCCGCCCTCAAGGCACGCGCGCAGGCCGCCGACATGGCGCTGCTCGACGAAGGCACTACGACCTGCTGTTACGCACGCAGCGAGAAGCACTGGATCACCGACCCGCAAGGTGTGGCATGGGAGCACTTCCACACGCTGGGCAGCATCCCAGTCTTCCATGAGGCAGCCTCAGTCACGACACCGATCACCGCACCGGCTTGCTGTACAGCAAGCCCCCGTTCTTCCTGCTGTTGAGAAAGCACGCCATGACCACGGAGAGCACATACAACGCACTGTTCATCTGCACGGGCAATTCCGCACGTTCCATTCTCGCTGAAGGCATCCTCAACAAGCTGGGCCAAGGGCGCTTTCGGGCCTACTCGGCGGGCAGCCAGCCGAAGGGCGAAGTGCATCCGCTGGCGCTCGCCACGCTGGAGCGGCTGCACATGCCGACGACCGGCTACCGCAGCAAAAGCTGGGACGAGTTCGTGGCGCCGGATGCACCGGTGTTCGATTTCATCTTCACCGTCTGCGACAACGCCGCCGGTGAGGCGTGCCCGCTGTGGCCGGGCAAGCCGGTATCGGCCCATTGGGGCGTACCCGATCCGGCAGCCGTCGAAGGCAGCGAAGAACAACGGCTCAAGGCGTTCAAGGATGCCGCGCTGACCCTGCGTCGCCGCATCGAGCTGTTTCTCTCGCTGCCGCTGCAACGCCTGGACGCCATGTCGCTGCAACGCGAGTTGCGAAATATCGGCCAAGAGTGAAGAGCGTCACTTCATCAACAACCAGATTTGAAAGGACACCCCATGCCAAACATCCAGATTTTCGACCCGGCGCTGTGTTGCAGCACAGGCGTATGCGGCGTTGAAGTAGATCAAAACTTGGTGAACTTTGCCGCCGACGTGGATTGGGCCAAACAAAACGGTGCTCAGATCGAACGCTTCAACCTGGCACAACAGCCCCTTACTTTCGCCGAAAACCCGACTGTGAAAGGCTTTCTGGAACGCTCGGGCCAAGAGGCGCTGCCCCTGGTTCTGGTCGATGGCGAGGTGGCCTTGGCCGGTCGCTATCCCAACCGCAGCGAATTGACCCGCTGGGCTGACATCGAGGCGCCCGAAACCTCCCCAACCCAAGGCGCTTGCTGCTCTGGCAACCGCTGCTGCTGAACGAGGAGATTTCATGCACTTTCTGACCCAGCCGCCTCGATTCCTTTTCTTCACCGGCAAAGGGGGCGTCGGCAAGACCTCCATCGCCTGCGCAACGGCCGTGCAACTGGCGGCCCAGGGCAAGCGCGTGCTCCTCGTCAGCACCGACCCAGCTTCCAACGTGGGGCAGGTTTTCGGCGAGCGCATCGGCAACCGCATCACGGCGATTGCCGCCGTGGCGAACCTGTGGGCACTGGAAATCGACCCGCAGGCAGCGGCGCAAGCGTACCGTGACCGCATCGCTGGGCCTGTGCGGGGCGTGCTGCCCGACGAGGTGGTGCGCGGCATCGAAGAATCTCTGTCGGGCGCCTGCACCACGGAAATCGCCGCCTTCGACGAGTTCACGGCCTTGCTGACCGATACGGCGCTGACGCAGGATTACGAACACATCATTTTTGACACTGCCCCCACCGGCCACACCATCCGCCTGCTGCAACTGCCGGGCGCATGGAGCGGCTTCCTGGAAGAGGGCAAGGGCGATGCGTCGTGTCTGGGCCCTTTGGCGGGCCTGGAAAAACAACGCGCCCAATACAAGGACGCGGTCGCCGCCCTGGCCGACCCGCTGCTTACCCGCCTGGTGCTGGTGGCCCGCGCGCAGCGCCCCACACTGCGCGAGGCGGCACGCACCCATGAAGAACTGGCCGCCATTGGGCTGACACGCCAGCATCTGGTCATCAACGGCGTCTTCCCTGCTGGCGAGGCCGAAAACGATACGCTTGCCGCTGCCATCTACGAAAGAGAGCAGGCCACGCTGGCCGCCATTCCGCCGGCACTCCAGGCGTTGCCTCGGGATCAGATCGCGCTCAAGCCGTTCAACCTCGTCGGCCTCGATGCCCTGCGCCACCTGCTGGTCGATACCGACGCCAAGCATGACGCCGATGCCATCGAACTGCCCGACCAGATCAATGCGCCAGACTTGTCCGTCCTGGTCGATGAGATCGCCGTCGATGGGCACGGGCTGGTCATGGTGATGGGCAAGGGTGGCGTGGGCAAGACCACGCTGGCCGCCGCCATCGCCGTGGAGCTGGCGGGCCGGGGACTACCCGTGCATCTGACCACCTCCGACCCGGCTGCGCACCTGGCCGATACGCTGGAAGGTTCGGTGCCCAATCTGGCACTCAGCCGCATCGACCCCCAGGAAGCCACGGCGCGCTACCGCCAGCATGTGATGGACACCAAGGGGGCGCAGCTCGATGCCGAAGGCCGCGCTCTGCTGGAAGAAGACCTGCGCTCGCCCTGCACCGAGGAAATCGCGGTGTTCCAGGCGTTCTCCCGCGCCATCCGCGAAGGGAGCAGGAAGTTCGTAGTGATGGACACCGCGCCCACGGGTCACACCTTGCTGCTGCTCGACGCCACTGGCGCATACCATCGCGACATCGCCCGGCAGATGGGCGAGACGGGCGTTCACTTCACGACGCCGATGATGCAGTTGCAAGACCCCAGGCAGACCAAGGTGCTCATCGTCACCCTGGCCGAAACCACGCCCGTGCTGGAAGCGGCCAATCTGCAAGACGACCTGCGCCGCGCGGGCATAGAACCGTGGGCCTGGGTCATCAACAACAGCGTGGCGGCCGCGCACCCACACTCCCCGCTGCTACGCCAGCGTGCACGCAACGAATTGCGGGAAATCGACGCCGTGGCCACACAACACGCCCGGCGCCATGCCGTGGTGCCGCTTCTGACCGAGGAACCGGTGGGGGTGGAGCATCTGCGGGCTTTGGCAAAAAGGAAAGCGTCATGAACCGCGCGCCCTCGCCCATAGGCGTGTTCGAGCGCTACCTGACGCTCTGGGTCGCGCTGTGCATTCTGGCCGGCTTGGCTCTGGGAAACCTGATGCCAGAACTGTTCAGTGCATTGGCGGCCATCGAATACGCCTCGGTCAACCTCATCGTCGCCATACTCATTTGGGCCATGGTGTACCCGATGATGATCGCCATCGACCTAGGCTCGCTCAAAGCCGTGGGTCGGCGACCGAAGGGGCTGGTGATCACGCTGGCAATCAACTGGCTGATCAAACCCTTCACCATGGCCGTGTTGGCGGTGCTGTTCTTTGAGTATCTGTTGGCTGACCTGATCAACCCGGACGATGCTCAGCAATACATCGCCGGTCTGATCCTGCTGGGCGCCGCGCCATGCACTGCCATGGTCTTCGTCTGGTCGCAGATGACCAAGGGCGACCCAAACTACACGTTGGTGCAGGTCTCAGTGAACGATCTGGTGATGGTGGTCGCATTCGCCCCGATCGTCGCCTTGCTGCTGGGCGTGACCGAGATCGCCATCCCTTGGGAAACTTTGATGCTGTCGGTGGTGCTCTACATCGTGCTACCGCTGATCGCCGGCTGGTGGACGCGCAAGCGCCTAACTGCCCAGGGTGGTGAGGTGGCAGTCTCGGACTTCACCGCACGCATCAAGCCTATATCCATGCTCGGTCTGCTGCTTACCGTGGTGCTGCTGTTCGGTTTTCAAGGCCCGGTGATCCTGGCCCAGCCCACGCTGATTGCGCTGATTGCCTTGCCCATCCTCATCCAGTCCTACGCCATCTTCGCCCTGGGCTATGCCTGGGCCTGGGCGTGGCGCCTGCCGCACCCGATTGCCGCACCCTGCGCGCTGATCGGAACGTCCAACTTCTTCGAGCTGGCTGTGGCTGTGGCCATTGGCCTGTTTGGCCTGAACTCGGGCGCGGCGCTGGCCACCGTGGTCGGCGTACTGGTCGAGGTGCCGGTGATGCTGTCGCTGGTGGCCTTTGCCAACCGCACGCGCTCACGCTTCCCAGCGTCGTGATGGACTCCGCCGGCCTGGCATCGCTACTGCGGCTGGGCCGCCGATCGCGGCTCACACGAACCAGCACGTATTCCACCAGCTCCACCAACTCCTGAACCGAGGCAATGGCATGAGCCAGATCACCATCTATCACAACCCCGCTTGCGGCACATCGCGCAATGTTCTTGGCCTGATCCGCAACAGCGGCGAGGAGCCCGTGGTCATCGAATATCTGAAGACGCCACCCGACCGCGAAACGCTGCAACGCCTGATTGCCGCGATGGGCGTACCAGTGCGCGCGGTGCTGCGCGAGAAGGGCACGCCCTACGCCGAACTCGGCCTGGATGATTCCAAGTGGAACGACGAGCAATTGATCGGCTTCATGCTCCAGCACCCCATCCTCATCAACCGCCCCATCGTGGTCACGCCGCTGGGCATACTGCTGTGCCGACCTTCGGAAACAGTGCTGGACATCCTGCCCCAGCCGCAGCGCGGTGCGTTCTGTAAGGAAGACGGCGAAGCCGTCGTGAATGCGGAAGGTCATCGTGTCTGAATCCAGAATCGACCTACCCAATATCGACACCGCGCTGTTCCAGCAACCCGATGCCCAGCGGCTGATGGCGCCCGAGCGTGCCACCCACGCACCGCGCTTTCTGTTGCTCTACGGCTCGCTACGCGAGCGCTCGTTCAGCCGCCTGGCTGCCGAAGAAGCGGCACGCATTCTGAGCGCGCTCGGCGGTGAGACACGGATGTTCAACCCCTCGGGTCTGCCGTTGGTGGACGATGCGCCTCACGATCACCCGAAGGTCAGGGAACTGCACGAGCTGGTGCAATGGGCCGAAAGCATGGTGTGGAGTTCGCCCGAGCGCCACGGCGCAATGACCGGCCTGATGAAGACCCAGATCGACTGGATTCCGCTATCGGTCGGCGCCGTGCGCCCAACCCAGGGCAAGACGCTGGCGGTTATGCAGGTTTCGGGGGGCTCGCAGTCCTTCAATGCCGTCAATCAGATGCGCGTGTTGGGTCGCTGGATGCGGATGCTGACCGTCCCTAACCAGTCTTCGGTCGCCAAGGCATACCAGGAGTTCGATGAAGCGGGACGCATGAAGCCCTCGGCCTATTACGACCGCATCGTGGATGTGATGGAAGAGCTGATGAAGTTCACGCTGCTCACGCGCGACGTGATGCCATTGACCTTGCCCCTGTTTCGTGTAGCTCTTAACCCACGGTTCACGCGGCCTTTTTA
>CAYRJS010000171.1:0-5802 GCA_964424535.1 uncultured Aquimonas sp. | reverse complement strand
TGGAAGAAGCGGTGCTTGGCGGTTTCGACGGTGGCGATATAGCGCGGCAGGCCGGCGAGAGCTTTTCTAAGGTCTGTTCGTAAACGGCGATGCAGCCACCAATTGCTTCGCAACGTGGAAGATCGATTTTGATCGCGTTCTGGTTTGACGGTATGGAGTACCTGTTGGTAAAGCGCAGGGAAGCGCTCTTGCGCTTCTTGTTGGTCCAGGCCGAAAAAATCGATGAGAAAGACACCACGTAGCGTGCCGGTAAGATCGCGACCGTTACGGTAAGGGCGCAGATGTCGTTCGATGCCCGGCACATGGCCCAGCCCGAGTTGGCGCGCCTTGTTCTCAGTAACAATAAAACCGGCACCGCCCAGTTCGAGGCCGCGTTGAGAGCATCCTTGATTTGCCTGCAGTGGGACTGCAGCCGCCACATTGGCACCGATGCTCAGATCGGCATGGATATGCCCAAAGCGTGAGCGAATGCTGACTTCGATTTCGTCCTGAGTGCCGGCGGTTTCGGCGATGATCTGATGCAGGTAGCCGTTGGCCTCACCGCGCACGCCTACCGTCATGGCGATGCGCACTGCAGCGCCATCGGTAGCATCGACCCACGGGTGGTCGGGGATGGCCAAAATCAGCGAGAGCGGCTCCTTTCTGTCAGCCAGGAAAGGCTCGAGTACGCGGCGGTTGAAGGTCTGACGGATGGAATTGGTGGTGATCAAGCCGAACCGACGCAGCGCGCTTTGCTGGGTGAGTGCGGCGGCGTGCTGCCACCAGTACATGACGAAATCGGCAGACTCGGGTACCTCCGGCCAGGTCTTGCGCAAGGCATCGACGTAGCCATCACCCAAGGCACGGCGCATGGTGGAAGCGCCAATAAACGGCGGATTCCCCACCACAAAATCTGCCGTTGGCCATTCCGCCTTGCGCGGTTTGAGATAGCGCTCCACCGGCACGCGGACGGTTTCGTCGGGGATGGGCCCGCCGGTGACGGGCGAGGGTTTCATGGTTTTGCCGTCCCAGCGGGTAATGGGCTGGCCGCGTTCGTCGGTGGCGTAGTCCACGGCGTCCCAGGTCAGTACGGCGTCGCGGCATTCGATATTGCGAAAATCACGCAATACCGGTTCGGCGGGCCGGGCGTTGGGATGGGTGCGCAGGTGCCATTGCAGGTAGCCGATCCAGAGCACCAGTTCGGCAATGGCGGCGGCGCGCGGGTTGAGTTCGATGCCGAGGAACTGGTGCGGGTCCACGGTTTCTCCGCCGAACGGATCGGCACGCTCGCCATCAAGCGCCAGCGCGCTTTGGCGCAGCCTGGATTGGCCCTCCGGGTCCAGTTCGTCGAAGGCGTTGAGCACTTCGCCTTCGAGGCGTTTCATGTGCTCCAGGGTGACATACAGAAAGTTGGCCGAACCGCAGGCCGGGTCGAGCACACGTACCGCGCACAGGCGACGGTGGAAGTCGACGATGCTGCCCAGCGCACCGTCGAGATCGCCTTCGGCGGCAAGGGTAAGGGCGGTGGCCTGGGCAATTTTCCAGTCCTCACGCAAGGGCTCGATCACCGTGGGCAGGACCAGGCGCTCGACGTAGGCGCGCGGGGTGTAGTGCGCGCCCAGGGCATGGCGTTCTTCCGGGTCGAGGGCGCGTTCGAGCAGGGTGCCGAAGATCGCCGGTTCGACCTCACGCCAGTCGGCGCGTGCGGCTTCCAGCAGGCCGTCGATCTGGGCGGTGTTGAGGGCCAGCACGTCGGGGCGCTTGAACAGCTTGCCGTTGAAGCGCAGCAGGTCGGCGCGGATGGCGACGGAAAATTGCCCGGCATCCATCGCCCGCCACAGATCGCCCAGCATCGGTGGCAACTGTTCGGGTTGGGTGCGCAGGCTTTGCAGCAGGTCGCGGAAGGCGTTGGCCGGGATCAAGCCGACGTCTTCGGCAAACATGGTGAACAGGCAACGCGAGAGGAAATCGGCAGCAGCCTGCGGGGCGTGGCCATCGGCCTCCAGCGAGCGCGCCAGTTCGGCCAGGTGGGCGGCGATTTCCCGGGTGACGATGGCCGAGCGCCGTGCCGGATCGAGGGCGAGCGGTTCCAGCCAGACCGCACGCAGGCGTTGGCGGATGCTTTCATGCTGCAGATCGGCCAGGGCGATGCGATGGCTGCGCGGGTCGGGAAACGGCGTGTAGGTAGCGCCGGAACGGGAAAATTCGCTGTACAGCTCGATGCTGCGGCCTACATCCACTACGACCACAAAGGGCGGTCGGCCTTCGTCTACCGGCAGGGCGCGGGCGTAGTTCTCCGCTTGCGAGCGGGCGCGCAACATGCCCTGGGTATAGCGCTCGGCACCGGCCTCGCGCACATCCTTGGCTTCCAGCACGAAGGCGCCGCGCCGATACAGATCGATGTAGCCGTAGGATTCACTGCCATCGCCATGGCGGAAGGTGACGCGACGCTCGAAGACATAGGCGTTCTGAACGTCATCGGCCGCCGCCGGTTCGGGCAGGGGCACCTCCAGCAGCGCAGCCAGCTCGGTCAGGAAGAGCTGGTAGTTGGCGCGCTCGCGTCCGTTTGCGTCCTGCCAGCGGGCGATGAAGGTTGAGGCGGGCCCATGGCGGTCGTCGTGCATGGCGGGTGTCTATGCGCCCAAGCGGCGGGATCAGCTGCCAAGGGTGCCTGTCGATGTCGACAATGGCAACGTCACGGAGTAATTGGCCCGCGATGCCGGGTTCATCGGTGAGCGTGCCGATGCTGTTGCGTTGGGGCGTGTGAGGGCCGAGTCAGGCGGCCAGACGCGTGATCTTTTTCAGCGTGTCGCCAAGTTTGCGTTCGGCGATCTTGAGGTCGTAGGTGGCCTGCAGGCCAAGCCAGAATTGTGGCGTCTGCCCGAACGCATGACCAAAGCGCAACGCCAGATCGGCGGTGACCGGGCGCTCTCCGCGTATAACATGCGAAATACGCATGGGCGAGACGCCGATAGCGCGGGCAAAAGCCGCCTGACTCAGTTCCAGTTCTTCCAGGAACTCGTGTAGGTGTTCACCCGGGTGGATGGGGGGAAGGCCGTTGATGGTGGCAGGAATGGACATGGCGAAGTTTCCTCAGTGGTAGTCAACGATTTCGACATCGAAGGCGTTGCCGCTCTCGAACCGAAAGCACAATCGCCATTGATCGTTGATACGAATACTCCATTGACCTGCGCGTTCACCTTTCAGAGCCTCAAGTCGATGTGATGGCGGAAAGAGCAGGTCTTCGATTACGGCAGCTTCTGCAAGACGGCTCAAGCGCATCATTGCGCGCCGTTGAATTGCGAGCGGAAACCGTTTGGAGTGTCCCGTAGTGGACAAACGCTCGGTTTCCTTGTCAGCAAAGCTGCGGAGCATGTCCATATTGTAAACACAATGTTTACGAGCGACAAGGCGACACCTTGCCTGCATTGCCAGTGCCCGTGTTGTAAGCCCCTGGGCAAGCGCGTAGCGTACGCGATCTTTCATCGGTCTGGCGTTGGCGATGCGGTTGGGGATTGTCTTCGGGGTGTTGTCGGGTGCGGCCTGGGGCGCGGTGTTCCTGGTGCCGGCACTGTTGCCGCAGTTTCCGCCGCTGCTGTTGGCGTGTGGGCGTTATCTGCTGTACGGCGCGGTTTCCCTGGTGCTGGCCTGGCCACAGTTGTCGCGCTTGCTGTCGCGGCTTGAGCGGGGTGATGTGCGCTTGCTGCTGGAACTGGCACTGACGGGCAACCTGGTTTATTACGTGCTTCTGGCCAGTGCCGTGCAGATGGCGGGTGTCGCTTCCACGTCGCTGATCATCGGGGCCACGCCGGTGGTGATCACCTTGCTGGGGCGACGCGATGCAGGGGCGTTGCCGTTGCGACGGCTGGTGGTGCCGTTGGGGCTGGTCATGGCGGGTGTGGCCTGCGTCAATCTGGATGTGCTGCTGTCGGTGCATGCCCAGACCCGGCCCTTGGGCGAGCGCGTGCTGGGCATGGTATTGGCAGCGTGCGCGGTGCTGAGCTGGGCCTGGTACGCGGCGCGCAATGCGCGGTTTTTGCAGGCGCAATCGCGGTTTGACGACAATCAATGGTCGCTGTTGTGGGGCATGGTGACCGGAGCACTTGGCGGGCTGGTCTGGTTGCTGGTGCTGGTCTTGCCGGGGGATGCCTTTGTGCCGACAGCAGGCACCACCTCGGCCGACTGGATGCGCTTTTGGGGTCTCAACCTGTTTCTCGCCATTGCCTGCTCGTGGTTTGGCAACTGGATGTGGAACGCGGCCGCACGGCGTTTGCCCCTGACACTCAGCGGCCAGATGCTGGTGTTCGAAACCCTGTTCGCCTTGCTCTACGGCTTTGCCTGGGCCCAGCGATGGCCAACGGTACTGGAGATTCTGGCCACGTTCCTGCTGGTGATCGGGGTCTCGTTGTCGGCGCGCCGGCATGCCCGCCCGGCCGTGACCTCGGCACTACCACATTGAATCCGTGACGGTTTTTCCTGATGTCGGGTGCGGTGAGGATGTTCATACGGGATTCGGGCCGACTTGAGGTACCCTTGGGTTCCGTCCTGCGGATGGACTCATCGTGTTCCAGGCTGGATTGGAACTGTTTGCAGGACGGACACTGGCAATGGTCATGGATACGGGGGGCATTGCACTTGGTTTGAATAATGAGGATTGCAAACATGCTAAATCGCAACGTACGAATCTTGCCGTTGACACTTGTCGCAGTGGCAGCCTTGTTCCTTTCCGGTTGCGGCCAGTACGTGAAACAGGCCGATTTCGATGCTACGGTCAGCCAATTGCGTGGAGAGATTCAAAGCAGCAACCAGCAGTTGCAGCAGCAAATCGACGATTTGCGTTCGAATCTGGAACGTCGGTTGGTTGAGCACGATGCGCGGCTGACGGAGATGGAAGGACGCATCCAGGTCGACAACATCGTCTATTTCGAATTTGACCAGACCGAATTGCAGTCCCAGTACCAGGCGGGACTGGATGCCTTCGCCAAGGTCATGCGCGAACATCATGGCAATGCCCTGGTGACGGTGGAAGGATTTACCGATCCAGCCGGTTCGGCCGGATACAACCAGCGTCTGGGACAAAAGCGTGCCGATGCCGTGCGTGACTATCTGGTTACCCAGGGTGGATTGTCCTCCGACCATGTGCGTGCGGTGAGCTATGGCAAGGACAGCAAGCGTGTCATCGATGCCGGCAAGACCCACGAGGACGGACGCAACAACCGTCGGGCCGTTCTGGTGGTGGACTTTACCGGCTGACGAAAGCGGGTTCCGATCCTGCCCGGAACGGAACCTGCACTGCGTGTGCTTGAGATCGTCCGGTGTGGCTTGAGCCGGACGACCTCAGCCGGTGCCTGGCAGATCCAGGCGTGATGGAAACTTCGGGATACAAGCATGCGAATCGCGCAACGCGCCCGGCGCATCGAGCCGTTTTACGTGATGGAAGTCGGCAAGGCGGCGGCTGAACTGGCACGCCAGGTTGCCGGTAGTGATCGTCCGGTGATCGCGCTCAATATCGGTGAACCGGATTTCACCGCGCCGCCACTGGTCAGGCAGGCGGCCGAGCGCGCGATTCGCGATGGGATCACCCAGTACAGCCCGGCTCTGGGGCTGGAGCCGCTGCGCGAGCGCATCGCCGACTGGTACCGCACACGCTTTGGTCTGGAGATTCCAGCCCGGCGCATCGTGGTGACGGCAGGCGCTTCGGCGGCGCTGCAACTGACGTGTCTGGCCTTGTTCGAGGCCGGTGATGAAGTCCTGATGCCGGACCCGTGCTATCCCTGCAATCGGCATTTCGTGCTGGCGGCCGAGGCCGAACCGGTGTTGATT
>CAYRJS010000170.1:0-5805 GCA_964424535.1 uncultured Aquimonas sp. | reverse complement strand
GCCACTGACGCCGATCCCGTGGAAAAACTTGCCGCGTTGTTGCGTGGCGCCGGCTTGCCCGACAAGGCCAGGCAGGTAGGCTGATGCGGCAACCTGGAGGCCCGCAACTGCTGGATATCCACCTGCCACAGGCGCCTTCGTGGTGGCCGCCGGCTCCGGGCTGGTGGCTGCTGGGCTTGGTCGTCCTGGCATTGCTGCTGGGCGCGGGTCTGCTGCTTCGACGTGAGATCAAGCAGCGGGCCAGGCAGCGCATCTTCGAACGCGAACTGGATGCCCTGGCCCGGATTGGCACTGGGAGCTGCGAACAGGCAGCGGCGTGCGTGGCCGGTATCTCCGTGCTGTTGCGGCGGATCATGGTTTGGCATGCGCCGCAGGCTCAAGCTTTGCGCGATGAGGATTGGCTGCGTTTTCTCGATGGCGATGACCCAGCCCGACCATTCTCCGCCGGGGTCGGACGTATCCTGCTGGATGGACCGTATCGTCCGCGCATCCCGGAAGCCGATGCCGAGGCCTTGCTGGCCGTGGTGCGCAGCAAACTGTCACGCTGGTCGAGGCCGAGCCATGCTTGAATTCGCCTGGCCGTTGGCGTTTGTCGCGATTTTGTTGCCGGTGCTGGCGCGGTTGCTACCGCGCGCGCGGCAGCAGGCAGGTTCGGGCTTGCGGGTTCCCTTCTATGCCGAACTGGTGGATCTGGACCAAGACAAAGACCACACGGGCCTGCGTGCGCGCCTGTGGCTGCCGGCTTTGGCATTTGTCCTGTTGTGCACTGCTGCGGCCCGGCCCCAATGGGTGGGTGAGGTTGAGGCACCGCCGCGCAGTGGTCGCGATCTGATGCTGGCGGTGGATACCTCGGGCAGCATGGCTGCCGATGACATGGCCGTGGGCGGGCGGCGGGTGGATCGGTTGACGGCCGTGAAACTGGTTCTGGGGGATTTTCTCGAACGTCGCACCGGCGACCGTGTCGGCCTGATCCTGTTTGGACAAAATGCCTATCTGGTCACGCCATTGACCTTTGATCGCCGCAGCCTGCGCCATCAATTGGAAGATACCGTCGTCGGCCTGGCCGGCCGCGAGACCGCCATTGGCGATGCCATCGGCCTGGCCGTCAAGCGCTTGCGGGAGCGTCCGCAAGAACAACGGGTCTTGATCCTGCTGACCGATGGTGCCAACAACGCCGGTGAACTCCAGCCCCTGCAAGCCGCCGAATTGGCCCAGGCCCACCAGGTCCGGGTGTACACGATCGCATTTGGTTCCGATAGCCGACGCGGTCCGTTTGGCATGACCGTGCCATCGACCGAAATGGACGAACCCACACTGGAAAAGATCGCCGAAAGCACCGGTGGGCGGTTTTTTCGTGCGCGCAATACCGCCGATCTTGCGGGTATCTACGCTGAACTGGATCGACTGGAGCCTCTGGAGCAGGAAGGCGAGCATATCCGTCCGCGCCAGGAATTGTTTATGTGGCCATTGGCGGCTGCACTAGGCCTGGCGGTATTGATCGCCGTGTGGCCAGGACAAAGGCGATGGGCATGAGCGCATTGATCAGCCAGTTTCATTTCCTGCGCCCGGCCTGGCTTCTGGCCCTGCTGGTCTTGCCGGGTTTGCTGTGGCTATGGCGGCGACGCCAAGGGCAGGCCGATCCTTGGCGGCGCATCTGCGATCCCCAGCTTCTGGCCCACTTGAGCCAGGCCAGCGGCGGACGCTTGCGGGCCGGGTGGGGCTTGTGGCTGGCAGGCCTGGCCGGATGTCTGGCCATTCTGGCGCTGGCGGGACCGGCCTTTCGCCCCGCACCCCAGGAAGTGCTGCGCCTGCAATCGCCCCTGCTCGTGGCCGTGGATCTGTCCGATCACATGCGTGCCACCGACCTGCAGCCCAGTCGCATGGCACGGATACGTTTCAAGCTGGCCGATCTGTTGGGGCGCCGGGTGGAAGGCCAGACCGGCCTGATCGCCTATGCCGGTGATGCTTTCGTGGTGGCGCCATTGACCGATGATGCGGCGTCACTGACGGAATTGGCGGCATCCTTGTCCCCTGACGTGATGCCACTGGCGGGCCAGAACGCGGGCCGGGCCATCGGCCTGGCCATGCGCCTGTTGGCCGATGCCGGCGAAGAGCGGGGCGATCTGTTGATCCTGACGGACCAGACCGATGCACGGGCCCTGGATGTTGCACGCCGGGCCAGGCATGCCGGTTTGCGGGTGTCGGTGCTGGGTGTGGGCACGACCAAGGGCGCGCCCGTGCCTCAGGCTGGCGGCGGCTTTCTGGTCGATGCCCGTGGCGATGTGCTGATGCCCAGGCTCGATGCCGGGAGCCTGTCCGAACTGGCGCGTGCCGGTGGTGGGAGCTATGCCGAACTGACGGTGGATGACAGTGATCTGCGTCGTCTGGGGGTGTTGGAAGCACGCCGGGATGCCGGTGAGGCCAGCGCAGCCGATGCCCCGGGATCGTCCTGGCATGATGAAGGTCCGTGGTTGTTGTTGCTGTTGCTGCCATTGGCCGCCCTGGCTTTTCGTCGCGGCTGGCTGGCTGGCGTCGTGCTGGTGCTTTGTCTGCCGACACCGCCAGCGCAGGCCTTCGACTGGTCTTCTCTGTGGCAGCGTGACGATCAACGTGCCTGGCAGGCCTTGCAAAGCGAAGACATCGAAACAGCGCGGAAACTGGCGCGTGATCCTGCCATCGCCGGGGCTGCGGCCTATCGGGATGGCGACTACGCCGAAGCTGCCCAGCAGTTTGCTCAAGGTCAGGATGCCACTGCGCATTACAACCGCGGCAATGCCCTGGCTGGAGCCGGCCATTACCCGGAAGCGATTCAGGCCTATGACCAGGCCCTGGCGATGCAACCGGACTTTGCCGATGCTGCGGCCAATCGCAAGGCCATCGAAGATTGGCTGAAACAGCAGCAAAACCAGCAAAACCAGCAAGACCAACAGGATCAACAAGACCAGCAGGACTCCAAGGCCCAGGAAGATTCCGGGGATGCGCAGGATTCAGGTGATGCCTCTTCATCGACTGATGCCGCCCAGGACGACGATGCAAAGGACTCGGCGCAAGCTGATCAAGACCAGGATTCCGATGCCCAGCAGGATGCTGCGGACAAGTCCGATGACGCATCCGATGCTGATTCGAAAGGACAGGAAGGTTCGGAAGCGGATGCGTCGACGGACGACCAGGCCGATCACGATCCGACGGACTCGTCCGGATCGAACCAGGCTGGCAAGGATAGCCCCATGCCGGATCCCGCTGAGGCCAGTGAGCCGAATCCGGAAGAGGCCCGGCAGTTTGGCCAACAGATGCAACAGGCCCTGGATGAGGCAGAGCCGGAGCCTGAAGCCGCTTCTGCTCCGGTTGAACTTTCCGCCGAGGAGGCCGAACAACAACAGGCCATGGAGCAGTTGCTGCGACGTGTACCCGATGATCCGGGCGGCTTGTTGCGGCGCAAGTTCCAGCTCGAATACCAGCGGCGCCAGCAACGAGGAGATCTGCCATGACGATTCGGCTTTGCGCTCGAGCCCTGTTCTGGCAGGTGGCCCTGGTCTTGCTGCTGGTCACGGGTACGACCAATGCGGCTACGCGGGCCTGGCTGGATCGCACCAGCATCAGTCTGGGCGAGACGGTCACCTTGAATGTCGAAGCCCAGAATGGCGGCGAGCCTGATTTTTCGGTGCTGGAACAGGATTTCAACATCACCAATCGTTCCACCAACACCCAGATGCAAATCAACAACGGGGCCATGACCCGCAGCACCCTGTGGGCGGTGGCACTGGAACCCCGACACGAAGGGGTGATCGGCATCCCGGCCCTTGCCGTGGGCCAGGACCACACCGAACCTTTGACCCTGACCGTGGCCCCCATGGCCCGGGGCTCGGCGGCCCAGGGTGATGCCGTGTTTCTGGAACTGGAAGTCGACGATGTCCATCCCTATGTGCAGCAGCAGGTCATCGCCACGGTGCGCTTGTTCTATGCCGTATCCCTGCTGGATGGGCAACTGGACGAACCGACCGGGGATGACTTGCAGGTGCGTCGCATCGGCGATGATGTGAACTACACCCGGCAACTGGATGGTCGCCGCTACAACGTGGTCGAGCGGCGCTACGCCGTCAGCGCCGATCGCAGCGGCAGTTTGCAGTTGGGTCCGGTGGGTTTTCGGGGCCGCGTGGCGGCACCGGGGCGTTATGGTTCGTTTTTCAATCAGGGCACGCCACTGAGTACCGGTAGCCAGGCCATCGAGATCGATGTACGACCAGCCCCGGATGGTGCCCCCGCGCCCTGGATTCCGGCTCAAGCCTTGACCTTGACGGACGATGCTGCGCGCTTGCCGGCCCAGGCCAAGGTCGGCGATGCCCTGACCCTGACCTTGCAGGTGGAAGCCACCGGCTTGTCGGCCGAGCAGATTCCACCCCTGCAGTTGCCGGCCATCGAGGGTGCCGAGGTCTACCCGGATCAGGAGACCCAGGAAACCCGCGTGGTGGATGGGCGCCAGGTAGGCGTGCGCAGCCGCAAGTTTGCCATCGTGCCCCAGCGTGCCGGGGCCTTGCAGTTGCCCGAGCGCAGCCTGACCTGGTGGAACCTGGCCGACAACCGCAGCCAGCGCAGCACCCTGCCAGCGCGCAGCATCGAGATCGAAGCCGCTGCGATCGGCCAGACAGCGCCTTCCAGCAGCCCCGTGCCAAATACGGCAGTGGTCGAAGAAGAGGTGGTGGCAACGACCCGGACCGTGGTGTTTTGGCAGGTTCTGGCCGGCTTGCTGGCGCTGGTCTGGTTGGCAACGCTGGTGGCCTGGTACTGGCAGAGCCGGCCGGCACGCGCGGGCAAAGGCGCCGCTGCCACCTCACCATCGGCCCAGGCTTCCTTGTGGCGGGTGGGTCTGACTCGGGCTTTGGCCGATGATGACCTGTCCGGTGTGCGTCGATCCTTGCTGCGCATGCGCCCGGACCTGAAGGATCTGGATGCTTTGGCGACGCAATTGCAGGATCCCGCCCAAAGCGAGGCCGTGCGCTTGCTGGATCGGGCGCTGTATCGCGGCGATCCGGCACCCGGCGTGCGCGAGCAGATACGCAAGGCCTTTGTCCAGGCGCCGCATTTTCATGATCAGGCGGATGCCAGGCAGCAGGATTCTGCAGCCAGCCTGCCGCCCTTGTATCCTCCTTCGTCCTGAATCCATCCGGGTTTCAGGATAGGCAGTCTGGAGTTCTGGATTGAGTTCCATCGGACCGTTTTCCTTGCAGGTGGCCTTGATTGGCGCCGCGCTGGTGCTGGCCTGGGCCGTAGCTCAGGGGCTGGCGCGTCGAACCAGCACTGATCTGGCCACACGCGCCGGCAGCGTGCTTCTGGATGCCTGCCTGTGGAGCTTTGTCGTGGCCCGGGTGGTCTATGTGGCCCAATGGTGGCCGGAATATCGCGTGGCACCGGCTTCGACGCTGGCCATCGGCGATGGTGGTTTCACGATCTGGGCGGGCGTGCCGGTGGCGGTCATCTGGGTGCTTTGGCGAACCCGCACGGTTTTGCGTCCGCTGCGCAGGCCGGTGCTGGCGGGTATCGTCGTCGGCTTCGCCGCGTGGGGCCTGATGATCTGGTTCGGCCATGCCCTGCGGGCAGCAGCCCCACCGTTGCCGGATCTGGTTCTGGAAACCCTGGAAGGCCAGCCGGTCAACCTCGGCGATTATCAAGGTCAGGCCGTGATCCTGAACCTGTGGGCGACCTGGTGCCCGCCGTGCCGCCGGGAAATGCCGGTTTTTGCCCAGGCTCAGAACACCTGGCCCGAAGTGCACTTTCTCATGGTCAATCAAGGTGATGAAACGCCGTTGA
>CAYRJS010000169.1:0-5857 GCA_964424535.1 uncultured Aquimonas sp. | reverse complement strand
GCCGACATTCAGACTGCCTTGAACGACAGGGTCATCGTGATTCCTGATGGCGTGTCGCTCACCAGCAGCGAGCAATATGCCGATGGTCGGTTCCGCTATCGCGGCATCTATCGCACCAACACGCTGGGAGAAATGGTCGCGTACACGGCAGACCGCACGGCTGATGCTGTGTTCGTCAATGCCGAAGCCGGCGAAGCTGTCGCGTACTTCAATCTGGGTACGGTCGAAAATCCCGGGCATGCCGATGACATCGGCCGCCTCACCCTCAAGCGCACCGCCGGATACGAAGCCTTGCTGCAACACACCAGCAAGCCCCTCAAGCAGCGCGACTTGGCCGAGTTCCTTGAGGATTGGTTCGATCTTGCAACGCCCGTTTACCCCGAAGGCGACGAGCCAATGCGCGCCAGCATCACCGCAGCGATCGCTGCTGTGCGCGACATCACGATCACGTCCGCAGCAGAGACCACATCGGTTGAAAAGGAACTGGCGGTCAGCGGCAGCGCGTTTGCCCAGGTGGAAGCCAAGAGCCGTAACCGGCTGCCGACTGGCTTCACATTCATGGTCGCCCCCTACGAAGGCTTCGAATCACGCACCTTCACGCTGCGCCTGTCGGTACGAGCAGACGACAAAGCCCCAGTCCTGGCGCTTCGCATCGTCGGGCTGGGTGATGTGACCGAACAGATCGCCGCCGAGTTCGAGCAGAAGCTGCGCGCCGGTCTGGATGGCGTGCCGGTGTATCGCGGCACCTTCACTCCGTAACCGTATCCCGGAGCGCCGATCACGTCCGTGGTCTGCGGCAGGCTGGAATCCGCGCCACCCCGGATCAGCCTGCGGCGTGTGGTGGTGAGCAGCCGGAGCTTTTGACCGGATGACAGTGCGGAAAGGCGCTCACCTGTCGGCCCTCAGTGTGCCGACGCCGGACGAGAGTAACCGGCACCACCCACTCCCGAGGATCTTCCATGTCCGAAAAACACTACATCCGCTGCGACGCCGAAGGCCGCGAACTGCCCGCCGACGCCACCGACTACGCCATCGTTTTCGATCCGGCCACGGGCCTTGAATGGCTGGCTGACCTGCTGCCGGAACAACACGATTTCGAGGGTGCCGGCAAGGCTGCTGCCGAGTTGGACATCGCCGGCGGCGGCTGGCGTCTGCCGACGTACCACGAAGCCGCATCCATCGTGGACGTGACTCGCTTCAAGCCGGCTCGCAATCCCGTGTTTCGGGGCGCGAACAACGACGGCATGTGGACCAGCACGCCCGACGCCTCCGGTCCGCAGCACCTCGCGTGGGTCGTGGGCCTCAGCTACGGCGGCGTGACCCTCTACTACCAGTACAGCCAGTTCTGGGTCCGTCCGGTTCGCTCGGCGCGTCGCGCCTCCAGTCAGTAATTGAATTTTTGGCCCTTAACGCTCAGCGAAGCCCATGAACCGCAGCCTGCCACCAGTGGTGAAAGTAGCCGAACGACTCCTGCTCGCAATTGAGCAGGCCGTCCGGCGCTTCGCCAGATTCCACAAGTACGCGCTCGGGTCCGATCTGAGAAAGCTGGCAATGAAGATTGCCACGCTTTCTCACCGGGCATGGCGCGAACCAGATCTGCGCACCACCCTGCTTTCACACTTGGCACGGGCCGTGGATCAGATGAAGTTAGCGCTGCAACTCGGCAGCCGGCTTCGTGCTTTTTCCAGCTTCGGCCAGTTCGAGGAGCTGGCGCGCATATCTTCCGACCTCGGTAGGCAGGTCGGCGGCTGGAAGCGCACCTGTAGCAATCACCCCAATGGGCAGAATGCGGCCCGTTCAGCCTCGCCGCAGCGTCCCAAGAAACTGAGTTCCCGCGCCGCCTCGATCCGTGAGGCCAACGCATGACGACGCCGCACTACTCCGATCTGGAATGTTCGGCAGGGTCGCAAGTGCGTGGGATAGCGCCCGACGCCTCCGATCCGCAGCACCACGCGTGGGTCGTGAACCTCAACAACGGCAACGTGAACCTCAACAACCAGAACAACCAGTTCTGGGTCCGTCCGGTTCGCTCGGCGCGTCGCGCCTCCAGTGAGTTTCAGGGTGAAAAGGGAGACGAGCAGGTCAGCTTCCGCGATCTATTCAACGCATGGGAGCATGCGCGCCGAAACAAGGTTCCGAGTGCGAACCAGCTTGCGTTCGAATCGAACCTGATCGACAACCTGTTCGAGTTGCAGGAGCAGTTGAACAGCGCCACGTGGAAGCCGAAGCCAACGACCTGCTTCGTAGCCCAACGCCCGAAAGCCCGACAGATTCACGCGCCGGACTTCGGCGACCGGGTCGTTCATCACTGGCTGGTTCCCCAGCTCGAAGCCCAGTACGAGCCCAGCTTCATTCACGACTCGTACGCGAATCGTCGCGGGCGCGGCTCACACGCCGCAGTGCGCCGGCTGCGTGATTTCGTCCGCCAGGTTGATTCGGGGCAAGGCGGCGGCTGGTACTTGCAGTTGGACGTGTCCAATTTCTTCAACAGCATCCACCGGCCCACGCTGTACGGCTTCCTGAAGGAGCGAATGAAAAGGCGTGGCATGCCGATGATTGTCCGCCGCGCCGTCCACGCCTTGTTGCGCCACTCCATTCAGCAGCAGGGTGTGATCTACCGGGCGACTCCAGATGCCCAAGCACGCGTTCCGGCACACAAACGGCTGGAAAACGCGGCGCCGGGCTGTGGCTTGCCTATTGGCAATCTGTCATCGCAGTTCTTCGCGAACGTCTATCTGGATCGCCTCGATCAGTTCGTGAAGCACAAGCTCAAGGCGTCTCGCTATCTGCGGTACGTCGACGACTTCGTGCTCGTCCACAAGGACCGTGAGCAACTTGCGGTCTGGCTGGGAGAAATCGAGACCTTCCTGCACGACGAACTGCGGCTTGCCCTGAAACCCGACATCCGCCTCCGGCCACTGTCCGCCGGCATCGACTTCCTGGGCTATGTCGTCTACCCGACGCACACCCGCGTACGCCGTCGCGTTATCGCGCACGCCACCGAAGCTCTGAATGCTTGGGGAGCGCGCCACGCGAAGGCAGGCCGCGTAACGGCGACACCAGGACAGTTCCGCGCTGTGGATGCGGCCTGGGCTTCATACCAAGGCCACTTCCGCCACGCCAATTCCCATCGACTCAACATGCGGCTGCACAAGCAATTCCCCTGGCTTGAGGCCGCAACGTCCCGAACCTTTCACATCAGCGCCGAGGGGCGCGAAGTCTCATTCGCCTACAGGAGCGGAACATGAAAATCACAGAATCCCGAGCCAGCGACATCCTGCACTGGCTGGACGACGAAACCGGAAACCACGCGCTGTTGTTTGAGCAGATGGCGCTACATCGTGATGCCGCTGCGCTGATCCGGCAGTTGCAGGCTGCCGAGCAAGCGGCGTGGCTCGCAGGGATGGATGCTGGCCGGGAGCAGGGGAAGGGCAACGAGCATTGCCGAGCCGAGCCGCAGCCCCTGGGGGTGGAGGCGGCGGTTCGCGCGTTCTGGCGTGGTTACAACGCCGTATCCATCGGGGCGGGCGGGCGGCGGCAGGGGCGCACGGCTGCCGGTGTGGTGGCTGTTCTGGCCCTCACCCAGCAGCCCGCAGCCGTGGATGATGCGTGGAGGCAGAAGGCAGCCGAGTGGCTGGAAGCGAAGGCCGTCGAGCAAGAGGCGAACAACCAGCGGTGGTCGGATCATGCCGCTGCCTACAAAGAATGGCGTGACCGTCCTAGCCTGCTGCGGATGCTGGCCGCCCAAGTCCTCGCAGCCCAACAGGGAGGCTCCGACAATGACCGCTGACGTTGACCTGCTGCCGCTGCCGGAGCCGTATGGATACCTGCGCGACCTGGACGGCAGGCTGCAAATGAGCATTGGCCCCGTCCGCCCTGCTGACCGCGCTGGAGGGTGCGCGACTCCGTGGGCCGCTATGTATGACTCCGGGCGGGTGCGCGCCAACGTATCCCACGCCACCGCCGCACAGGCCGCCGAGATCGAGGCGCTGCGGACGGAAGTAGCCGCCCAGCGCGCTCGGGCAGATGCGATGGCGGGCGAGGCCATCAAGCATGAAGCCCGAGCCGAGTGGCTGGCGGAGGCGTTGCACGCAGCCCTGCTGCGCGACCAGGAGGAAGGGAAGTGATGGACGTTGAATTTCTGATTGACATGTTGCAGAAGCAGGCCGCCGAGATTGCCGTCGCTGGGCTCAACGGCTGGGGCATCACCATGACCGAAGCCGCCGCCGCCCTCGAAGCGGCGCGGAAGGATGCGTGCGTCTCGCTGGTTGCCGACATCCGCTTCGCCTGCGGTGACAACGGCAAGCGGATGCAGCCGGAGCTTGTGGAGTACGTCCGCGAGCTGGCCAAAGATGCATGGCGGCTGGACTGGATGGCGAGCGAGGCCCGGATGATTTCAGGCTGGCGCGATCAGGGCCGGTGGGAAATGCCCGCGATCCAAATTGACTCAACGCGCGATCACTGCACGCCAGCAGACCTGCGCGCCGCCATCGACGCGGAGTATCAGGACGCCATCGACTCCGCACGCAAGGAGGAAGGGAAGTGACTGAACGATTCAGCGAGGCCGAGGCGGCTCGCCGGCTCGGCATCAGCAAAGGCACCCTTGTGCGAGAGCGGCTGGCCGGCAGGATCAGGCCCATCCGCATCGGTGCGCGCATCATCCACTACACGCCCGCTATCCTTGAGGAGTTTGAAGAGCAATGCAGGAACGGCCAGGACAAATCGGCGACTACTGGCTCAGCCAACGACGCGGCTCCAGCAACTGGTGCCGCACATGGTTCGACCCCGCCACTCGACAAACACGACGCGAAAGCCTTGGCACTTCAGATTTTCAAGAAGGCAAGCTGAGGCTGTGGGAGTGGTTCGCCAAACACGGCAGGATGCCGCAGCAACAACCCCAGGACGCGGCGCTGGCGATGGTACTGGTCAGGTACTGGGAGCGTCATGCAAGCAAGCTGGCATCGGCGGAGTTCGCCAAGATCGCGATGCGCTATTGGACGGAGTTCTGGGGTGAGGCCACGGTTTCTGAAGTGACGCCTGCCCGGCAGCGCGAGTTCATCGCGGAGCTTTCTGAGAGCGGCAAGTCCACCGGCTACATCAAGCGCATATTGGGCGTGGGCAAGGCCGCACTGAATCACGCCTACAAGGAAGGCGAGGTTGCGAGCGTGCCCTACATCATCCCCGGCGAGGATGGCGACTCAGCCGACCGGGTGCTGTCCGTGGCCGAGTCTGCGACCCTGTGGCTGGTGACTCGGCAGCCACACGAGCGCGTGATGCTGGCGATCATGTACGGCACGCTGGCGCGGCCAGAGGCGGCACTGGCCCTTTGTCGAGAATTCGTTGACTTCGATCGCTGGCTGCTGACCCAAAACCCGCCAGGTCGCAAACAGACTCGCAAGTACCGCCCCGTTGTGCCGGTGGTCCCATCCCTGCGGAAGCTGCTATTGGATGCCCCGCCCGGCCCACTGGTGACATGGCACGGCAAGGCCATCGCCAGCTTCAAGACGGCATGGCGCGGCCTACGCAGTCGCGCCGGCCTGGAAAAAGCCGTGGTCCCCAAAACGATCCGGCACACAGTCGCGACGGAGCTACGGGCTGCCGGCGTCGCTGAAGCCGAGATTCAGGGCTTCCTCGGGCACAGGGCCTACAAGGGAAAGACGGAGGTCTATGCCAAGTACCGCCCGGACTACCTGGGGCGGGCTGTGACCGTAATCGATGAGCACATGCGGCGCGTGCGTGTTACCTGCGTGTGTGCGCTGATCATTATGGCCAATCAAAACTGATGCAAACCATTGTTTTGATTGGTGGGCGGTACAAGGTTCGAACTTGTGACCCCTACCATGTCAAGGTAGTGCTC
>CAYRJS010000168.1:0-5900 GCA_964424535.1 uncultured Aquimonas sp. | reverse complement strand
CCAGGCGCGAATCGGCGGGAATCGCGCCTCCGGCGTATTTGCCGCTCAACAAGCCTGATGCCAGCGGCGACCAGACCGTCAGACCCAGGCCCAGTTCGTCATAAAGACTGGCGTATTCCAGTTCGACCCGCTCGCGCACCAGCAGGTTGTACTGGGCCTGCTCCATGCTCGGTCCCGCCAGGCCATGGGCGCGGGCAAAACGGGCCGCGGCACACAGGGTTTTTGCCGGCCATTCGGAGGTACCCCAGTACAGCACCTTGCCGGCCCGCACCAACTGGTCCATCGCCAGCACGGTTTCTTCCAGCGGTGTATCCGGATCGGGACGATGGCAAAAGAACAGGTCAAGGTAGTCCACGCGCAGACGGCGCAAGGCCGCATCGCAAGCCTCGCGCAGATGCTTGCGCGACAGACCGCGCTGGGTCGGACGTGGATCGGCCTCGGGGCCGAAGAAGGCCTTGCTGCTGACACAGAAATGATCGCGGGGCAGGCGCAGATCGGTCAGCACATCGCCGAGCATGGATTCGGCGGCACCAAAGGCATAGTTTTCGGCACTGTCGAAAAAGTTGATGCCGGCTTCATGCGCGCGCGCCACCAGCCGCCGCACCTCGCCCCGACTCAAGGTGCCGGCAAAGGTGAGCCAACTGCCCAGGGACAGGGCAGAGAGTTTGAGGCCACTGTGGCCAAGGCGGCGATAGTCCATGCCAGCACCCGGTCCAGGCCGCCAGCTCAACTGCGCCCGCGCGCCAAGGGCAGATCCGAGGTCTGCCAGGAGGTGATGCCGCCATCGAGCCAGTAGACCTTCTGGAAACCGGCTTTCACCAAGCGCTTGGCCGCCTGGGCCGAGGTCATGCCATTGCGACACACCACGGCCACCGGCAATTCCCGGGCCTTGGCCAATTGCTTGTTCTCGGGATCGAACTGGCTCATCACCACGCTCTTGGAACCGACGATATGGCCCTTCTCGAAATCATTGATCGGGCTGACATCGACCACCAGCGCATTTTCGCGATTGATGAGCTGGGTCAGCAAGGCCGGGCTCAAGGCCTTGTAGCCGCGGGTGAAGCGCGACAGTTCGTTGACGATGATCGCCACCGTGATACCGCCCAGGGCCAGGCTCAGCAGCAGGTGGTCCTGGATAAAGGTAAAAAGCTGCTCGGACATGGGAAACCTCGTCAATCACCCAGCTCGCGCATGAACTCGGGCACGGCCAGCGCGGCGCGGTGGGTATCGACGTTGTAGTAGCGGGTGGCAAAGGTCTTGGAATGGGCGCCGCGCTCGCGGAAGCTGGCCAGCTCCCCACCCTTGCGGGCCAGGGTACAGCTCCACCAGCCGGTCGGATAGCACGGCTGCGGGAAAGTCAGGGTGCGACAATGGGCAAAGCCGGCGGCGGCCATATGGTGGCGCATGGCCTTGATCAGGGACAGATGCACCAGCGGTGATTCGGATTGCTGCACCAGGATGCCGCCCGAGCGCAGGGCCTTGACGCACGATGCATAGAAAGCTTCGTTGAACAGACCCTCGGCAGGCCCGACCGGATCGGTGGAATCCACGATCACCACGTCGATGCTTTCCGGAGCCAGGTTCTTCATGTACTCGATGCCGTCCTGGAACAGGATCTCGGCCCGTGGATCGGTGTTGGATTCGCACAGTTCCGGGAAATGCGCTTCGGCCATGCGCGTGACCACTTCGTCGATATCGACCTGGGCTACGTGCTCGACTTCCTTGTGCTTGAGCACCTCACGCAAGGTGCCGCAATCGCCGCCACCGATGATCACCACCCGCTTGGGGTTGGAGTGGGTGAACAGCACCGGGTGCGCCATCATCTCGTGATAGAGGAAGTTGTCACGGCTGGTCAGCATGATGGCCCCATCTATGACCATCAGCTTGCCCCAGTCGGTCGTCTCCCAGATTTCCACTTTCTGGAAGCTGGACTGGACGTCCTCAAGCTTGCCCGTCACGCGGTAGCCGATGGCCGAACCGGATTGTTTGAAGTTTTCATAAAACCAGTTGGCGTCTGTGCTCATGGACCGACCGCAAGAAAGAAAGGAACGACAAAGACCGACCATTGTAGCTGATACCGCCAGAAAACTGCCGTGCCCAGCCCATGCACACCCGCGCCCGCCTGCAGTGAACCCCGGATTTGGTGCCAGCGACCGGTTTCAGCCGCAACTTCAGGAACGGGCCGGGTCAACGTCGCGGCTTGGCGCGGCGTGATCCGGCCTGTGCCGACTTCAGGCGCGCCAGTAGTTGTTGGCGGCAGCCACGGTCTGGAAGTTGATCGCCACCACTTGCGAGGCGGCTACCAGGGAATCGGCGTCGTTGGAATATTCTGGGCGCAGCTTGTGCAGTACCGTGCCATCGGGTTGGGTGTACTTGACCCCGCGCCGGCTCAAGGTGATGGCCAGCTCGAAGCCCTCTTGCGGGGTGGCGGTGATCAGGGAAGCAAGCCAGGTATCGGCCATGATGGATTCTCCGGTTGAAGGAGAACTCACGCTACCACCAAGTCCGTTGGCCAGGAAAGGGCAACCCTGCCAGTACGTTTACTCGGCCAGGTAGGTATAGCCCGTCAATCCCGCCTCCAGACTGGCCGCCAGAGCCTGGGCCTCAGCGCTCGGCAAGGCCGCCGCTTCCACCATCTGGGCGTAGCGGGCGCGCAGGCGCGACAGGTCATAGCCGACATAGTCCAGCATCACCTCGGAAGTATCACCCTGGCGCGCGCGTTCGAAGCGATAGCCCTGGCCATCCAGATGCACGTTGACCGCATCGGTATCCCCGAACAGGTTGTGGATATCGCCCAGGGTGTCCTGGTAGGCCCCGACCAGGAAAAAGCCCAGACGATAGCTTTCCCCCGGTTGCACCGGATGCAGCGCCATCGAGCTGTCCAGATCACCATCGTCGACATATTCATCGATGCGCCCATCCGAATCGCAGGTCAGATCGGCAATCACCCCGCGCTGTGTTGGCGGCTGGTCGAGGCGATGGATCGGCATGATCGGAAAGACCTGATCGATGGCCCAGACATCGGGCACCGATTCGAACACGGAAAAATTGACGAAATACTTGTCCACCAGACGCTCGGCCAGTTCATCGAGTACGTCCCGATGACTTTTTTCGTCATAGCTCAAGCGTGCCCGCGCGGCATGGGCGATGGCGTAGAACAGGTCATCCAGACGCGCCCGCTGGACCAGATCGATCTGGCCCAGGGCATACAGGTCCTGGCCTTCGGCATGGTAGTGGCGAGCTTCTTCAAACAATTCCCGGGCCGGACGTTCATCCAGGGCCGCGTGGATTTCACGCAGTTGCCGGATCACGGCCGGTTCGTCATCGCTGGCTGGGGGCAAACGCCCGGCAGGAGCCGTTTCCACCTCGGTGACATGGGTGACCAGAACGGCGTGGTGGGCCGTCAGGGCGCGCCCGGATTCGGTCAGGATGCGCGGCGCCGGCAGGCCATGGGCCACGCAGGCCTCGGCCAAGGGCTGGATGATGGTGCTGGCGTACTGGTCCAGGCCGTAGTTGATCGAGCAGAAACTGCGCGAACGGGTGCCCTCGTAGTCCACGCCCAGACCGCCACCCACGTCCATATGCCGGATCTGGCAACCCAGACGCGACACCTCCACGAAATAACGTACCGCCTCGCGCACGCCCCGACCGATGTCGCGCACATTGGAAATCTGCGAGCCCATGTGAAAGTGCAGCAGTTGCAGGCAATCAAGCATGCCGGCATCGCGCAATTGTCCGATCAGGACCAGCAACTGCCGGGGAGAGAGACCAAACTTGGCCTTGTCACCACCCGAGTTCTGCCATTTGCCGGCACCCAATGAAGCCAGACGCATGCGCACGCCCAGCACCGGACGCACGCCCAGAGCCTTGGCTTCCTCGATCACCAGCGGCAATTCCGAGGCCTTTTCCACCACGATAAAGGTATCCAGACCGAGCTTGCGCCCGATCAGGGCCAGACGCACGTATTCACGGTCCTTGTAGCCATTGCAGATAATGGTGCCGCCGGGACGTGACAGCGCCAGCACGGCCATCAATTCCGGCTTGGAACCGGCTTCCAGGCCAAAGCCTTCGCCACTTTGGGCCGCCAGCTCGCCAGCCACGCCCCGATGCTGGTTGACCTTGATCGGATAGATCGCGGTATAGCCACCGCTGTAGTCAAAGGCCTCCATGGCCCGGGCAAACGCCTGCTGCAGGCGCCCGAGCCGGTGCCGGAGGATATCGGCAAAACGCAGCAGCAACGGCAACTTGAGCCCTTGTGCCAGAGCCGCATCGACGACTTCAGGCAGGACGATGGCCGGGCCTTCGCCAACCTGTGGATGCACGCTGACCCGACCACCAGCATCGATGTCGAAATAACCCTCGCCCCAATGCTCGATGGACCAGGTACGACGGGCCTTATCGATCGACCATGTGCTCATCTGCCAGCTTGCCTCCACGCAACCGCCGGATCAGGCCCGGCAAAAACGCGCATGGTATCAGGCGGCGAACTCAAGACGTTCCGATGCGCGTTCAACGGTTGGTCAATTGGATCTCGATGCGACGGTTGACGGCATAAGCGGTCTCGTTGTCGGCCGGATCCAGGGGCTGGAACTGGCCAAAGCCATTGGCCGACAAACGCCTGGCCGGCACGCCCTTGGTGACCAGATATTTGACGATGGCGATGGCGCGTGCGCTCGACAATTCCCAGTTCGACGGGAACCGCGCGGTCGCGATCGGACGCTTGTCGGTGTGGCCATCGATGCGCAGCACCCAGTCGATATCGTTGGGGATTTCACTGGCCACCTCGTTCAATGTCGCCGCCAGGGAATCCAGTTGCTGGCGCGCCAACGGGGTCAATTCATCGGTGCCCGAGGCAAACAGCAGTTCGCTGGGCACCACAAAGCGATCGCCCACGATGCGGATATCGGAACGCTCGCCCAGCACTTCGCGCAGCTTGCCGAAGAAATTGGAGCGGTAGCGCTGCAATTCGCCGACCTTCTGGGCCAGGGCCAGGTTCAGTTCCTTGCCCAGCTCCTCGATGCGCAAATCCTTGGTCCGCACCTGGGTGCGGGCCAGTTCGAGGGCGGCAGTGATTTCCTCCAGCTGCTCGCGCAAGGCCGCCATCTGCCGATTCAACAGTTCGACCTGGGCTGCGGACTTGGCCGATAGTTCGGTCTGCAGCGTCAGCTTTTCCCGCTCGGTTTCCAGTTGTGCCAGATGGGTGGCGATCTCGGCCTCGAGTTGGCGTTTGAGCTCGGCCAGGGCAGTCAAATCCGCCGCCAGACGCGCCAGGTCGGCCTGGTTTTCCTCGTTTTTGGCCTGGGCCTGGGTCAGGGCCGCCGAAGTCTGGTCGAAATTGATCCGCAGGGCATCACGTTCGCCCTGGGTCTGCACCAGCGAAGCCGACAATTCCTCGACCCGCTCCAGCGCCGTCGTCTTGGCCTCGCGCTCCATCGACAAGGTCTTGGCCAACTGCGCCAGTTCCGCATTGAGCTGGGCCAGAGCCTTGTCGCGCCCGGACAGGGCATCGGACAGCACGAACTGGCCGATGGCAAAGATCAGCAACATGAAGATCAGCACCATCAACAACGAGCTCAGGGCATCGACAAAGCCCGGCCAGAAATCGATGCCGCGACGGCGACGGGAAACCAAAGACACGGCTCAGCCCCGCGCCTCGACCGCAGCCGCCAGCGTGCGCGACAACAAGCGCAATTCGGTGCGCAATTCCTCGCTCAAGCGCGCGCCACCATCCTGCTGGGCCAGGGTCTTGAGGGCGGTGCGCAATTCCGCCTGGGTATCGACCAGCTCGGAAAAACCACGCGATTCGCGCCCCATATGCTCGGACAAGCGTCCCAGATGCGCATTCAACTCGGCCATCTGCTGGGCATTGCCACGGCGCTCGCGCTCACTTTCAACCAGGG
>CAYRJS010000167.1:0-5906 GCA_964424535.1 uncultured Aquimonas sp. | reverse complement strand
AAAGCTGGTCGTGCTGCCATGGTTGACCGTTTGCGAAGACGGCGTGAATGAACCGTGGCCACCTGGCACGCTGGTGGTTACCGTATACGCATTGATGGCAAAGCTTGCCGTCACCGTACAGTCAGCCGTGGTCGCCCCAGTGGTGTAGGTATTGCCGCTGAGCGTGCCGCCACAACCGCTGACCGTATCGATGTGATAACCCAGGTCGGGGGTAACGGTAAAGGTTGTCGTTGCACCCTCAGCGACGGTTCGGGTCGGAGGCTGGATATCGCCATTGCCGTTTGCGATTGCAGTCACCGTATACGTCGGTGTTGCAGCAGGTGTCACCTCGACCGATACGGGCACGATGATCTGGGCCTGTGTCGGGTCATTGGTAGCAATGCACAGTTCGGCATCGTGATGGCCAACAGCAAGACTGGCGCTGACCGGATCAACCGTGATCGTGACATTGGTGCTCGTGCCACCGGCCACCGTGCCACTGGTTGGGCTCGTCTCCAGCCAGCCGATTACCGGGCCGGTACAACCACTTGCGATTGCAGTCACGCCGGTAGCACGGATCAACCAGTTGCCAGGAATGCCGAAGTCGTCGATAACACCCAGGTCCGGGTTGTTGCCCAAATTGTCGATATCGACCGGAGGCGTGCCAGCAGCGCTGGCCACCCAGGACATGCCCTGGCTCGGCGACGAGGTATCCATGGCTGCCGGGAACAAGGCTGGCGTATAACCACCGGCCAACGCCCACTGGTCCACAAAACCGACATAGATATCGCCAGCGCCCGGGATATCGAAGCTGGTGGTGTAGGTCTCAAAGACATCCAGGGTCGTGATATCGACAAAGTGATCGCCTCCGATACGCACGGCGTTGGCCGGGTCACCGTCAGCATCGGCGTCGTAGTAGGCCACCAGATTCGGCTGCAGGCCGACCAAGGTGCCACTGGTGTTTGTGGGCCACAGGATCGAGATCGAATCGATCGTGACTGCTTCACTCACGGCAAAGCGATTGAGCCAGACGGCAGCGACTGAATCAGCCAGGCCACCACTACCGTTGTCGTTGCCATCACCGACACTGGTTTCAGAACTGCCATCGTCCCATTGAAAGTTGTAGGTCGCTTGGGGTTGATTGGGAACCGCGACATTGACGCTCATGGCCGGCTTGGGGCCGCTACGCAACGTCGTCGTGGCGCGTTGTTCGCGGGTGGAATTCACCGGTTGAAGAAGGTGAGCACGGCTGGCGATGGCAAAGGTCAACGGATCGCGGCCTGACGCATTGGCGATGGTCAGAGCCTCGGATGCCGTGGCATCAGCTGCGACCGAGAAGCTCAGCGAAGCTGGACTGACCGAGGCCAGGGGGTCGCTAACGACACTGACGGCCTTGAAGTTGGCAATGACCGTGCAGTTGCTGTTGACAGCCGAGGTCGTATAGATGGCACCGGCAAGCGAGCCGCCACAGGTGCCGCCCACGTTGTCGATGACATGACCCGTATTCGGGACAAGCGTAAAGCTCTTGGTGGCACCTGCGCTCACCGACTGCGGCGTACTCGGATTGATCGTACCCGCAGGCGTACCGACGCTGGGCGTCACGGTATATGTGACAGAACCCGCGCCCACCACCAGGGTGTAATCCTCAGCCTGACCGTAGCCGGAGGTGTTGCATGGATCGGCCGCCGAATTCCACTTCTTGATGACCCGCATGCGGGTTTGGCCCAGCGGGGCTGTGGCGGGGATGGCAATGGTGCCAGTGGACTGTTTGCTGTCAGTGCCGGTCGAATTGGTGAGATCGCTCAGGTTGAAGACCTCGCCCGCATCGTTGAAATCACCATCCTGGTTCCAGTCGATGTAGACGCGGATCTTGTTGGTGTAGGACCCATCGGTATTGCCCTTGACCACGATAGGCAGGGATTCGCCGCGGGTTACGTGACCCACGATCGCGGTGAAATCCTCCAATGCCGGGCTGCCGTTCTTGACGGCTGAGCTGGAATTGTCGATATCGGCGAAAGTAACCCGCGAGATTGGCTCCACATTGCTCGGGAAGCTCACGCTGCAGTACGGTGCCGGGAATGGGGCCGTGGCCGTGGTGAAGCTGCGCACCGTGCTGGCGGTGCCATTGCCGCAACTATTGCTCGCGGTTACACGCCAGTAATAGGTTGTCGCCGGGGTCAGGGAAGCCGAGGCACTGGTACCCGTCACGTTCTGGGTATTCACGATCGTCGTAAAACCAGCATCGGTCGCCACTTCCAGGAGGTAACCATCGGCATTGGCCGAAGCCGTCCAGGAGAAAGCGACCGGGGTCGATACATTCGTCGCACCACTGGCTGGCAGACTCAGGTTTGGTGCGACCGGAACGCCCGCAGCAATATTGATCGTGCCGTTGACGGTCTTGCTGTCGGCTCCGGTGGCGCTACCAGTTATGTTGAACGAAGAGGTCCCCGGCGTCGCCGAGGCACTGGCTGCAAGTGTCAGGGTGCTGCTCGATCCAGGACTGACCGGGTTCGGCGAGAAACTCGCCGTGACACCGCCAGGCAGACTGCCAGCAGCCAAGGTGATCGAATTGGTCAACGGCGGATTGCCCAGGGCCGTGGTGTCGACCGTGTAGGTCACGTTGCCGGGACGGCAAACCCCGCCCGATGGTGGCGTCAGCTCAAGCGTCATGCCCGGATCCTGGGTACTGCACATGGGCCGGGCGCCACAGGCGATGCCGTGGGCATTGAAGGCATCCCAGATCCGGCAGGCGTTGGGCGTGCCATTGGAGAGATTGCCATCATCGTCATCGGCAGCCAGATACAGGTTGTACCAGTTGTTCGAACCACAACCGTTGACCACGGCACTGGTGTTGCACTGACCACCGGATTCGACCCGGTAGGCCGCCTTGTTCTGCGGCAGGATGTGGTACCAAAGATCAGTCATTTTCTGCCAGCCCGGCTCAACGCCCAGCGCACCGACCAGCTCCTGGGCCAGATCCCAGTTGGCACTGCCCGCGATCAAGGCTTCGCAGTGGCCCTCATAGCCCATCGGGCCCATATAGGGCTGGAATCCATTGGCGTAGTACGGACACCCGTACTGACCGCAGTTCGGGCCGCCCGAGGCATTGATGTTGGAGGGCTTGAGCACGAAACCGGTGCCGCCATGCACGGCATACTCGGAAACATCGCGCACGCCTGTGCAAGCCGCGCTACTGTTGGTAATAAAGCCGTCACCGATACAGCCATCGCGAATTTGCAGGAAAGCAAAGGTGTCACCGGTCGCTTCCCCGGTGCCCATGTCGTTGGGACTACCGCCGACCTTCTGCTGGATGCCATGGCCGAACTCGTGCATGAACACACCTGACAACTCGCCCGTGTTGGCGCAGACCATGGACCCATAGGCACCCGACTTGAAGAAGTGCAGCTCGCTGCCGTTCCAGTAGGCGTTGCAGGTGTCATTCTCGTTGACCACCGCATTGACGGTCCCGTTCAACCAAGAGTTGCTTGGGTAGTAAGAAGCCGCCTGGCGATTGACTTCGGTCAGGTAATAAAAGGCGTTGCGCGCGGCATGGGTGCTGCTGTTGTTGCTGGGGCGGGTGCAATCCGTACCCCCACTGGTGCCCAATTCAAGGTTCCCGGTCGTTGAGTTGCTCAGTGAAGGGCTGGAACAGCCGCCTCCAGAGTGTTCCTGGATGCGGATGTACTTGCCATTGAGCGTGGTCGTAGCCGTGCCGCCGGCATAGTCGTATTGGCCATTCACATTGGTAACCTTGGTACCGCTGTTGCTGACATTGGTGTATGGGAAAGGAACAATGACCTCGGTACCCGGAATGTTGCGGGCACCAGGTGGATACACGCCGCCCGAAACCGTCGCCGTGGCGTAAGTGTTGGTATCTCGAGCATCCAGCAACTGGCCATTGCCGGCATCCACGAGGATGGCATAGGTAGTCCGGTCATCGTCGACACGGAACTTGAAGTGCCATACCAGGCGATGATCGTAGCCTTGCCCTGCCGATCCCAGGAACGCATGGCCCGGACCTGCATCTACCTCGGGTTGCCACACACGCACTTGCAAGGTTCCTTCGTCCAGCCATTCGCTGACTTCGGTGCCTTGCGGAAATTCGAGCTGTTTGAACGCCTGGTTGAAGGCCTGCTTGACGCCAACGTCGGGCCGGGTGGTCACATTGACCGGGGCCACGCGATAGGTTCCAAACTGCACGATATTGCCCGCGGCAATGCGGAAGAACAGATGCGCGCCTTCGACTGGCACGCCGTTCTTGACCTGGCGGAATTCGACAAACCAATGGGTACGCTCGGGTCCGAACGGGTCGGTCACCTGCGTGTCAGGCACGAACTCCAGCCCCTGCACACCCAGCAGGTCGGCATTGGCCTGGATAAAGTCCTCCAGCAAGGTGGTAACGGTGGCAAAATCCGGGCGTTGATCGCGCGCCAGGCCGATATCGCTTGCTGAGAGCTGATTGCCGCGCCCTGGAACCAAGGCAATGCCGCTGCCGGAAATGAGGCCAGGCCGATCACTGCGGACATCCCAACTGATTTCCCACTCGCCTGGGTGACGCTGCATGAAATCGGCTGCGCCCCGGCGCTGGCCGGTGACATCGCGCAGGTTGATCGGGGCTTGTGTGGCCGGTTCAACCTGCAGTTCCTGGGCCACGACCACATGGCGGGCGCTGGGCAGAGCCATGCCGCTGGATTCGGGTGGCACGAAGGCATCGGTGGGCGGTGCCACCAGCATCACCGCAAAAAAAGCGCATAGGCATAGCCCAGTCAGCCAGCGCGTCGGCTGGCGGATCAGTTGTTTCAACATCAGTGAACTCCCCGGTACGATTCATGAGCCTGCAGGGCAGGATGAGCACATGCCACGGCCAGCAACAGGTCATCTCCCAATGACCCGCGCGCTGCCCCTTTTCCGCGCCATGAAGGCGGCCATCCTAAAAGTGCCGAGGTTTCAGGTCAAACAGTTATCGTATCGATCCGACATGCAGCCGGGCTATGCCATTCCCTTGCACGAGCCCCGGATCAACGTTCGCCAGTGCCATTCATGGTTGGCCAGGCAGCACGCAAATATTTGAATCCAGACCATAAAGTCAACAGCGCAGCCACAGCCAGCAGCCAATCTCCGATATGAAAAATCGGCTCGCCCATCCAGGGCATGGGCCGAGGTGGGCGATCAGGGGTAACCGAATACAGCAGGCACACCAGGGCCAACATTTGCACGACGGTCTTGAACTTGCCGATCCAGGCGACTTTCACCTTGGACCGCTGGCCAACCTCGGCCATCCATTCGCGCAAGGCCGAAACCGCGATCTCGCGGCCAACGATCACGGCCGCCCAGATCGCCATCCATGGCGTCGGATGCCCCTGCACGATCAGGAACAAGGCCACGGCCACCATCAACTTGTCCGCCACCGGGTCGAGAAAGGCCCCAAAAGCCGAATACATCTCGAAGCGCCGCGCCACCCAGCCGTCAAGCCAATCGGTTACCGCGGCAATGGCGAAAATGCCGGCAGCGACAAAGTTGGTCCATTGATAGGGCAGATAGAACACCAGCACCAGCACCGGGATCAAGGCGATGCGCAACAAGGTCAGGATGGTCGGGATGGTCAGGTTCACGATGGTGTTCGCAATGAAGCGGCAGTCCCTTCCGGTTCTTCGGCAACGCCATGCAAGGCCCGCCAGACACGCTCGGCCAGGCCTTTGCTGATGCCATCGACGCGGGCAATTTCTTCCGCACCGGCGCGCTTGAGTTCGACCAGACCACCAAAATGTCGCAATAGCATAGCGCGCCGGCGTGCACCAATTCCCGGAATGTCTTCGAGCCGGCTGTGCTGACGGGTTTTGGCCCGACGCGCCCGATGCCCGGTGATGGCAAAGCGGTGGGCTTCATCACGGATCTGGGCGACCAGATGCAGGGCCGGCGAATCAGCC
>CAYRJS010000166.1:0-5914 GCA_964424535.1 uncultured Aquimonas sp. | reverse complement strand
GGCGCAAGCACTGCATTGCGCACGCCATAAATGGCGAGATGGTCTTTCAACCAGAGCCGATACTCAGGGCCGCGCAGGCTGTGGTCAGGGGAGCAGTCCACACTCCACTTGCGCAGGATGTAGCCGGCCGTGGCGGCTCGCAGCTTCATGTGCAGCACGCCGTCCTGCATGCCGTAGTCCATTTCAGTGATTTCGGGCCGAGGCTGGTCGGGATGAGGGACCAGTTCCAGTTCGACAATCCGGGTCCACTGGATGTCTTGATCGCTCATCTCGTGGGACTCTACGGGCTGCCCTTTGCGCACCACAGGGCGCTTGATCCGGGTGAGGACGAAATCGCGGAACTCCTGCGATTTGCGGTCGAAGGCGCGCACGTGCCAGCGCAGGCCGTTGTCGATCAGCGCGAACGGGATGATCTCCCGCGCGGTGCGACCGCTGGAGATAGAGTGGTACTCGATGTCGAGCGGGCATTCGTAGTGAATGGCCCGAGTGACGCTCGCCAGGATTGCTAGGTCAGGGTGGGTGAGCCGGGACGGGCTCTCGCTGGCCACCCACGCCTTGATGTGCATCGGCTCACCATCGCCAAACCCCTGGGTTAGCCACGACAACACTCTCTCGGGTGGGAAATCGAAGATCGGCTGGAAGCTCGAACCCAGGACGTAGAACTTGCCTTTGCCATCGTAGTCGATGTTGCCCGGAGCCAAGTTCTTGTACAGCGCCAGATCCCTGGACGCGGCAGCGGACTGGATCCCAAAACGCGCGACCAAGTCCTGGCGGCGCATCTCCCCGATGAAGCGCAGACGCAACTCCACGAATGCGAGGCGGTCACGCTGTGGTTGGGTGAGATCGGCAATCTGTTGGTGGGACATCCTGACTGGCTCGTTCGGGTTAGCGAATGCTCGTGTAAATTTTTGCAGAAAGTATATGGTCTGTGTAGAAAGACGTCTATAAATCTAAGTTGATTCACTAATTAGCTGCATTATGATAACCATTTTTGAGGTGCAAATGAGTAATCCGGCGTGGACTGGTGTGCATCCAGCAGGTCACTGCGGATGAGAACTGGTGCGAATAGATCGCTGATAAGGAACAGGAGCACGGCCCATGGAACTGCGACACCTTCGCTGCTTTGTGGCTCTCGCAGAAGAGCTGCACTTCACACGGGCCGCAGAGCGCCTGCATATCGAACAGCCACCCCTGTCCCGCGCCATCAAAGAGCTTGAGGATGATCTTGGTGTGGTGCTCTTCGAGCGCAACCGTCGAGGCACGGTACTGACCGAGGCGGGAGCAAGGTTCCTGCAAGATGTGCGCAGGGTGTTCGCTGTCCTCAAACAGGCTCAGGAGAACGTCCGGGCGGTCGCTGCGGGCCTGAGCGGAAGCCTTCGCATTGCCGTATCCGACGGCGCAATCGATCCCAGACTGTCGGCCCTCCTGGCCCGCTGCCGCGAGGAAGAGCCGGAGATCGAGATTCGTCTGTCCGAAGTGCCTTTGGCCGATCAGTTGCGTGGTTTGCGCTCGGGCGACTTCTCCATCGGGTTCGCGCACACAGCGGAGGTCGGTGACGGCATCGTGACCGAGCCACTTTGGCACGATCCGCTGATGGTTGCCGTGCCTGCCCGACACCCTTTGCTTTCACACAAGGCTGTTCCTCTGCATCAGCTTGCGATCTACCCATTGGTCTTGTGCGATCCGCAGGTATGCGAAGGCTGCCATCGTGAATTGGCGCGGCTGCTGCGGCCTTTGGAGCGTCCACCCGACGTCGCCGAGCATGTGTCGTCATTGGACATGATGCTCACCCTGGTCGGCGCAGGTTACGGGGTAGGCTTCATCACCGAAACCAGAATTGCGGCGAGCCTGCGCCCCGACGTGGTGATCCGCCCTCTGGCCATGGATTCCGCAGTCATCACGACCTACTTGCTGCGGCCCGCCGGCGAGGACTCGCCGGTGTCGGTGGAGCGGTTCATCGCACGCCTGCGCGCGCATTCGGACGATTGATCCGCAGCGGCCAGGACTGGCTGCCTGAAGCCTGCCAGCGCGGTATCCGGGGGAGAAGTCTCGTCAATGATGTTCACTGGTGGTAAAATTTCAGGGTACTTACGCTCGTCGCAACCCGTGAGAAAGCAAGCGCCATGAATGTTGGACAAGCCATTCGACTGTGCCGAACGCAACGGGGCGTCTCTCAAAGCACCATTGCGAACCGAGCCAATTGCTCCGTGTCGTACTTGTCGATGCTTGAGAACAATAAGCGCGACCCGACACTTTCGACGGTTACAAGAATTGCCGAGGCATTGCATGTGCCTGTCGGCCTGCTGTTCGTTCTGGCTGCCGACCAAAGCGAACTGGGTGCGATAGACGAGCACGTCGCCGATCAGTTAATGCAGTCTGCGCTGGCATCACTGGGAGCATCGGCCAACATGACAGCGCAGGTGGGAGGCCACTATGGCTAATGCCGAACAACTCAAGGCGTTGGTGAAATCCCATATCGAGCGGGATGACCAGCATTTCTATTCTGTTGCCATGCAGGTCGCGGCCCGTGAAGCGAAGGTAGGTCACGGCAAGCTTGCCGAAGAACTCCGCGACATGATCGACGCGGCAAAAGCCCGTGTCTCGCCGGGCGGCCCCGAGGGCAAACTGGTGCCGTTGGCCCGTCCTCGCGGTGAGTTGGCAAACTTGCTGACGGTTTCCTATCCGAAGAATCGTCTGTCGGACATGGTGCTCGATGCGGAGATGGCCGAACAACTTGGTCGCATCATGAAAGAGCAGAGGCATCATTTGCGCATCCGCGAGCATGGCCTGTCGCCAAGACGCAAACTGCTGCTGGTCGGGCCACCGGGCACCGGCAAGACGATGACCGCCTCTGTGTTGGCCGGTGAACTTGGCATTCCGCTGTTCTCCGTTCGACTGGATGCACTGATCACCAAGTTCATGGGGGAGACCGCCGCCAAGCTGCGCCAAATATTCGATGCCATCAATGATGTGCGAGGCGTCTACTTCTTTGACGAGTTCGACGCCATCGGCTCACAAAGAGGGCTGGCCAATGACGTGGGTGAGATTCGGCGGGTACTGAACAGTTTTCTGCAAATGATCGAGAGCGACCAATCCCATAGCTTGATCGTTGCAGCAACGAACCATGTTGAGATCCTTGACTACGCGCTTTTTCGCCGATTTGATGACGTGATCGAGTATCGGCTCCCGAGCGCGCCGCAGGCTACCAAGCTGATCCAGTCGCGGCTTGGGAAGTTCGCGCCCAAGCCCTTTCCGCTCAAGGCCATCACAGCCAAGGCAGAAGGCTTGAGCTACGCGGAGATCAGACGTGCCGTAGATGAATCCATCAAGGAAGCCGTGATGCACGACGAGGAGCGCGTAAAAGCAGATGTGCTGACACGTGCTTTCGATGAGCGCCGCAAATTAAGCCTCAGAATGAACAACAAGAAGGTCGCACCGAGCAATGCCGGATCAACTACAAGCTAAGCGCCCACATTTCATTCTTCGAGACACATCTCAAGCCGTCGAGTTCAAAGCGCACTCTGCTGGCGGTGGATCGACACGCAGCGTGCCGACGTTGCCCCGGCAGCAGCACGGTGCATCCCTTCGCGACCAGGTTGAAAACTTGAAGCCCGCTGCAGCAGAGGCGGTGCAAGGTCAGCGAGACCTGCAACTGGAAAGCGGGTTGGGCTTGCAAATCCAGTTTTCCAGCCAACCTGATGTCGAGTTGGCATTCGAGAGCTTGGCGAACGAAACCAGGAACATTGAGCTTCTCAGTGTTCGCCGCGAAGGCAACCAGACCTTCGCCAATGTCTTCGTTCCTGATGGAAAGCTGGCGCACTTCGAGAAATACATATCCGACTATCTGGAGGAGAAGAAGGACAGTCGCGGTCAAGCACGCGATCACCGGAAGTTGTTGGATGCCATCGAATCCATCCGAACTGCAGAAATCAGGGCTCTGTGGACTGACGCTCCCGAACTGCTGCCTGACGATCTTGCGACCGCCTTCTGGTGGGAGGTATGGCTTCCGGTTCGAGGGGCGGGGCAGCGGCAAGTCGTTGTAGAAGACTTCAAGAAGCTTGCTCGATTGGCGGAATGTGTCGTCAGTGACAAGCAGGTCAATTTTCCCGAACGCACGGTGTTGTTGATGTATGGGTCGCAGCAGCAGTTCTCGCGGTCGGTGATGACGCTGAACTGTGTCGCTGAACTTCGCTACGCCAAGGAGACGGCCGAGTTCTTCGACGGCATGGGCATCAGTGAACAACGGGAGTGGGCGGACGACTTGCTGCGTCGCGCCCAGTTGAGGCCATCAGGCGACACCGCTCCGCGAGTCTGCTTATTGGATTCCGGCGTGACGCGCGCGCATCCGCTCTTGGAGCCGTTGATGGATGCGAGCGATTTGCATACCGTGGAGCCAGCCTGGGGCGTGGATGATGAGGCCAATCATGGCACTGGCTTGGCGGGCTTGGCTGCCTATGGCGATCTTACAGACGCCCTGGCGTCTGCGGATTCGATCAACGTCCCTCATCGGCTGGAGTCGGTCAAGCTGATACCGGCGGAAGGTGCGAATGAAGGCGATGCGCGCCACCATGCTTACCTTTTCATGGAAGGCGTTGCGCGGCCTGAAATCTCCGCTCCGAATCGGTCGCGCGTGTTCGCTTCGGCGGTGACAGCCTCGGACTACCGTGATCGTGGTCGTCCTTCCTCGTGGTCTGCTGCCGTCGATAGCCTTGCTGCGGATACCGATGGGGTCGGTGAAAGCCCGCGTCTGTTCGTGCTGTCCGCCGGCAACACGCGCGACCCCAATGCATGGGCGGGGTATCCAGATAGCCTTTCCACCAATCTCGTGCATGACCCTGGCCAGGCATGGAACGCGATCACGGTGGGCGCTTTTACCGACAAGATCGACACGGAAGGTCATCCTTCCTTGAAGCCCGTTGCCGAAGCCGGCGGCCTCAGCCCTTTCACGACAACAACCAGGACGTGGGATCGCGCATGGCCCTTGAAACCCGAAGTGGTGCTGGAAGGAGGCAATGCAGCCAAGGATGAGCTGGGGGCGGTAGGCATGGCCAGCCTGAACTTGTTGACGACCCATAACCAGCCGTTGGATCGCTTGTTCACTACCAGCAATGCCACCAGTGCCGCATCGGCATTGTGCGCGGGAATGGCGGCGCAGATCATGGCGGCCTATCCGCACCTCCGACCTGAAACCGTGCGTGCGTTGCTGGTACATTCGGCGCAATGGAGCGAGGCCATGCGGGGGATGTTCTTGCCCGCAGCGCCCAACAAGGACGACTACGTTCACCTGATTCGCCATTGCGGCTGGGGAACCCCGGACTTGAACCGCGCGCTCTGGAGTGCGGGAGACTCGCTGACCCTACTGGTTGAAGACGTGGTGCATCCTTATGCGAAGGTTCAGGGCAAGGGCATCGTGACGCGCGACATGAATCTGCACTCCTTGCCTTGGCCGAAGGATGAGTTGGAGGCGTTGCAGGACACGCCCGTCGAGATGCGCATCACGCTCTCCTACTTCATCGAACCCAATCCATCAGCGCGTGGTGTTGCATCAAAGTATCACTACCCTTCGCATCGCCTGCGATTTGATGTGCAGCGTCCGCTTGATGCATCCACCGAGAATTTTGTCGCACGGGTGAATGCGGCAGCGCAGCGCGAGGATGAGGGTGACCCTGTGAACCCCTCAGATCCCAATTGGCTGTTGGGCGAACGGCAGCGGCATCGTGGTTCGCTGCATCAGGATGTCTGGAAAGGTACGGCGGCTGACTTGGCCAGCCGTGGCTTCATTGCTGTGTATCCTTCGGCTGGGTGGTGGCGGACACGGCCTGCGCTGGAACATTATAACCTACCGGCGCAATATAACTTGGTGGTATCCATTCAGACCCAGCAGACGGACGTTGATCTTTACGCTGCTATTTCC
>CAYRJS010000165.1:1870-5954 GCA_964424535.1 uncultured Aquimonas sp. | reverse complement strand
GGATGATCGCCAGCAACGCGCCGCAACCGTGCTGCGCGATGTGGCCTATGTCATCGGTGCGCATTTCGAGTTGACCGAGAAGGCGAGCGCGGACGACAGCGAAGGCAAGCATCTGGACATCTTCAATCGCCGTGTCCGGCGCGGGCAGTGCTTTCATGCGCCGTGCCTGGGAACGCGTGAGTTTCCTGCGAGCTTTGCCTTGATCGAGGAGGGCTCCATTGCGCCGACTCCCGATCCGGCGTTGCAGGGCGAGCGCGATCTTGGCTGGATGCTGCACGACATCGACTTTGCCGATGGCATGACGCCGCGCTTCTTCCGCGCACGCATGGTCGATGGCCTGATCGAGGTGCCGAGGTTCGATGGCGAGGAGGTGCGGGCATGATCCTCGCCGCACTCAACGACTATTACCAGCGATTGCTGGATGACCCGGATTCCGGCGTTGCTTTGCCTGGGTACAGTCAAGAAACTATTGGTTTCGCCATCGTGCTGAACCAGAACGGTGGCGTTGTTGATGTGCAGGACTTGCGCGAAAAATCCGGAAAGAAGATGGTGGGGAAACGCCTATCCGTTCCGGCATCGTTCAAGCGGCCCGGCATTGGATCAAAGCCGTTTTTTCTTTGGGATAAAACCAGCTACTCGCTTGGTGTTGGAAAGGACGAGGCGCGTACGCAGCAGAACCATGAGGCCTTCATGGGCCTGCATCGTGCGGCGCTGGCCGGTAGTGACGATCCTGCATTGAAGGCATTGCTGGTCTTCCTTGAGGCATGGAAGCCAGAACAATTCGGTAAAGATGAGCATTTCGTCAGGCAGGGAAAAGAAATGCTCGATGCAAACGTGGTGTTCCGACTCGATGGTGAGAAACGCTACTTGCATGAACGTCCCGCAGCACGCGAGTTGTGGGAAGGAATGAAGGGTGACGACAAAAGCACGGATGGTTTTTGTCTTGTCACGGGAGAACGATCAAAGATCGCCAGAATCCACCCGTCTATCAAGGGCATCAGAGGCACGGACAAGGCGGAGACTTCCATCGTCTCCTTCAACAAGAAATCCTTCGAGTCCTATGGAAAAGATCAGGGCGACAATGCGCCTGTTTCCAGTAGTGCGGCGGAAGCGTACACGACTGCATTGAATCATCTTTTGCGAGGCAAGCGGCAGCGCATTGATATTGGCGACGCTAATGTCGTGTTCTGGGCACAAGCCGCCAGCAAGGAAGCAGCCGAAGAAGGCGAGGACCTGCTGGCCGCGTTCTTCGATCCCAAAGATGAAGATGTGCAGGCAACACAGCGGTTGCACGATGCGCTGCAACTGGTTCGCCAAGGCCGTCCGCTGCGCGATCTTGGCGCTCATCTCGAAGACGACACACGCATCTTCGTGCTGGGTCTGGCACCGAACGCTTCGCGTCTGTCGATCCGCTTTTGGGAAACCGCCACACTGGCGCGCTTTGCTGGGCGGTTGGCCGATCATTTCGACGATCTGGCATTGAAGCCCACACCGTGGCGGCGTGCTCCCACACCGCAAGTGCTGGCTTTGGCGACCGCGCCGATCTACGACGGCAAGGCCAAGGCCGACGATATCCCGCCACTTTTGGCAGGGGAACTGGCGCGTGCCGTGCTCACCGGCGCGCGCTATCCCCAAAGCATCCTGTCCACCGTGGTCATGCGATTTCGCGCCGATGGGCAGATCACCGGGCTGCGCGTGGCGCTGTGTAAAGGTGTCCTGGCGCGCGCCGCGCGGTTGGGCAGAAAGCAAGGAAATCCATCCAAACAGGGAGAACCTCCGATGAGTCTCGATTCGAGTTGCACCGATCCCGGCTACCTGCTGGGCCGCCTGTTTTCGTCGCTGGAAAATATCCAGCGCGCGGCCTTGGGCAAACAGATCAATGCCACCATCCGCGACCGTTACTACGGCGCGGCCTCGGCCACGCCAGCGAGCATCTTCCCGGTGTTGTTGCGCAATGTGCAGAACCATCTGAGCAAGCTGCGCAAGGAAAAGGCGGGGCTTGCGGTCACGCTGGAAAAGGAAATCGGCCAGATCGTCGATGCGCTTGGCACCACCTTTCCGCGCAGCCTGCGCATCGAACAGCAAGGGCAGTTCGCTATCGGCTACTACCACCAGACGCAAGCCCGTTTTGCCGGAAACGAAGTCAACGAAGAAACCGAATCCGAAGGAGAAACCGCATGAGCACCATCGCCAACCGCTACGAGTTCGTCTATCTGTTCGACGTTATCAACGGCAACCCCAATGGCGACCCGGACGCGGGCAACCTGCCGCGACTTGACCCTGAAACCAATCGCGGTTTGGTTACCGACGTGGCGCTCAAGCGCAAGATTCGTAATTACGTCGCGTTGGAAAAAGAAGGTGGACCGGGCCATGCTATCTACATGCAGGAAAAATCCGTCCTCAATAACCAGCACAAGCAGGCCTATGTTGCGCTGGGCATCGAGCCGGAAGCCAAGAAGCTGCCCAAGGACGAAGCCAAGGCGCGTGAACTCACTGCATGGATGTGCAAGAACTTCTTCGACGTGCGCGCTTTTGGTGCGGTGATGACGACCGAAGTGAATACCGGGCAAGTGCGTGGGCCGATTCAGATGGCCTTTGCCACCTCGGTGGAGCCCGTATTGCCACTGGAGGTGTCGATCACCCGCGTGGCCGTTACCAACGAGAAGGATCTGGAAAAGGAGCGCACGATGGGCCGCAAGCACATCCTTCCCTACGGCCTATACCGCGCCCACGGTTTCATTTCCGCCAAATTGGCCGAACGCACGGGTTTCTCCGAGGACGATCTGCAACTGTTCTGGCGTGCCCTGACCAACCTGTTCGAGCACGACCGCTCTGCTGCACGCGGCGAGATGGCGGCACGCAAGCTGATCGTCTTCAAGCACGAGCACCCGATGGGCAACGCACCAGCACATGTGCTGTTCGAGAAGGTGAAGGTGTCGCGAGTGGATGCAGAAGCTGTTGCCCCGACGCGCAGCTATGCCGACTATCGCGTCGAGATTGATCGCCAATTGCCGGAAGGCGTTACCGTGACCGAACTGTTCTGATGCATCAGTGCGGCGGCTCACCATGCGATGGGCCGCACATGAGGAAAAGCCATGACCACCGAAATCCTGTTCATCGTCGAAGATGCGGCCGAAGGCGGGTTCATCGCCCGTGCCGCGACGGCCTCGATCTTCACCGAGGCCGACAGCCTGCCGCAGTTGCGAGAGAACGTCCGCGAAGCGGTGGCCTGCCACTTCGAGGAAGGTGAGCGCCCGCGTCTGATCAGGCTGCATTACGTACGTGATGAGGTCATCGCGGCGTGAAACTGCCGCGTGATCTCGACGCGGATGTGCTGGTCCGTGCCCTGGTGCGGATCGGATACCGACAGACCCGTCAGGTGGGGAGCCATGTCCGCTTGACGCTGTCGGAGGATCCGGAACATCACGTCACCATCCCGCGCCATTCGCCATTGAGGGTCGGGACGCTGGCAGCGGTGCTGGATGACGTGGCCGGCCGGCTGGGTGTGGATCGGGCAACATTGCTTGGGCGCTTGTTTGGATAGGCATGGAAGATACTGCTCCGATTGCGATCTCGGCGTTGCAGCACTGGAGCTATTGCCCGCGCCAGTGCGCCCTGATCCATGTCGAGCAGGTGTTCTCTGAAAATGTGTTTACCTCCCGTGGCCGCGCGGTGCATGCGCTGGTGGATCAGCCTGGGGCCGAGCGTGACGGCACCGTGCGTATCGAACGCGCGATGCCGTTGTGGAGCGACACGCTCGGGTTGAGCGGCAAGGCTGACCTGGTGGAGTTTTCAGCCAATGGTTCGGCGTATCCGGTTGAATACAAACATGGCCCGCGCCGTGTGCGGCGGCATGACGAGTTGCAACTGGGTGCGCAGGCCATGTGCCTGGAGGAAATGACCGGCAAGCCGGTGCCGCTGGGGGCGATCTTCCACTTCAGCTCGCGCCGGCGCCGTGAAGTGAAGATAGACGATCTGCTCCGGGCTGATGTCACCGATGCGATTGCCGCTGTAAGGGCGATGCTGGAAAGCCCGGTATTGCCGCCACCAGCCAATGACAAGCGCTGTCGCAATTGCTCGTTGA
>CAYRJS010000165.1:0-1860 GCA_964424535.1 uncultured Aquimonas sp. | reverse complement strand
CGTTGATCGAACTGTGCCAGCCAGCCGTTGTGGCGGAGCAGAAACGCTATGCGGGCTTGCTGAATGGTCTGTTCGAGGTGGCGAATGAGTGATGCATGGAACGTGCTGAACACCTTGTACGTGATGACGTCTGGCAGCTATCTCCATCTGGACAACGACACGGTTCGCATCCAAGTGGAGCGGGAAACCCGGCTTCGGGTGCCGCTGCATCATCTCGGAGCGATCGTCGTGTTTGGCGACATTCTGCTTTCGCCGGCGCTGATCGGGCGCTGTGCCGGGCAGGGCATCACGATCACCCTTCTGGACCGCAATGGTCGATTCATGGCGAGGGTGGAAGGGCCGGTGTCGGGGAATGTATTGTTGCGACGCGCCCAGCACGAGCAGGCGATGTCTAGCGAAAAATCGCTGGAACTGGCCCGCTCCTTCGTTGCAGGAAAGCTTCGCAACAGCCGAATTCTGCTTCAACGTGGTGCGCGGGAAACCAGCGATGGCGATGACAAGGCTGCACTCGAAGCGGCTGTTCGCAAGTTTGATGCATCACTGCGCGCGGCAGCGGCGGCTTCGGATGCGGACGCCTTGCGCGGCGTGGAAGGCGAAGCTGCACGGACCTATTTTGCTGCCCTCAACGCCGTGCTGAAGCCGGCAACTCGTGAGCATTTCGGCATCACGGGGCGTCATCGAAGGCCGCCGCGCGATCGCATCAATGCACTCCTTTCCTATCTGTACACCCTGCTGACCCATGACTGCCGAAGTGCACTGGAGAGCGTCGGGCTTGATCCCCAGGTGGGTTATCTGCACGTCCTGCGGCCTGGACGACCGGCATTGGCACTGGATCTGGTCGAGGAGTTTCGCAGCGTCATGGCGGATCGCCTCGCACTGACGCTGATCAACCGCGGCCAGCTCAAGCACAGCGACTTCAGGATTACGGAAGGTGGCGGTGTACTGCTGGATGATGATGCACGCCGGACCATCGGCGTGGCGTGGCAGGAACGCAAAAAGGACACGCTCATGCATCCGCTGCTCGAAACCGAGGTGCCGATCGGCATTCTTCCGCTGTTGCAGGCGCGTCTGCTGGCTCGAACCCTGCGTGGCGATGTTCCGGCCTATCTGCCGTTTCTTGCGAGGTGAGACATGCTGGTGATCGCGTGTTACGACGTCTCAACCGAAACCCGCGAGGGGCGGCGTCGGCTGCGCCAGGTGGCAAAAGCCTGTGAAGCCGTCGGGCAACGGGTTCAGAAGTCGGTTTTCGAGTTCAGGGTGGATGCCAGGCAGTTCGAGGAACTGGAGCGTGAATTGCTCGGTATCATTGATGCACGTACCGATTGCCTTCGGTTCTATCGCCTCACAGAACCGGTGGAACTGCATGTGAAGGAACACGGCAACTTCCGCGCGATCGACTTCGATGGTCCGCTGGTCATCTGATGGCCGCGCGAACCCCAAGCGACCGTGAAAACCCCGGCAGGTTCGCGCAAAGCCCAAGTTGTTGTCATGCATCGCCTTTTTGGTGAGGGATCATGTCTTCCCCTTACGAAAAACGGTCTTCCATTGAGGGTTCGTGTAACCTCACGCACAGCCACCTCTGCAATCAATACCTTGCAAGGGTGGAGTCGCCCGGTCCAACTCGACCGGGCGCGGATTGAAACTTCAACCAGCTCGGCGGGGTCTTTGGGCAGCCGGGTCGCCCGGTCCAACTCGACCGGGCGCGGATTGAAACTGCTCCACGCGAGAGCAAGCAGACCGGCTTTGCGGTCGCCCGGTCCAACTCGACCGGGCGCGGATTGAAACCTGTCCTGTTTTTCCGCCTGTGCAGGCGCTTGGTGGTCGCCCGGTCCAACTCGACCGGGCGCGGATTGAAACCCA
>CAYRJS010000164.1:774-5956 GCA_964424535.1 uncultured Aquimonas sp. | reverse complement strand
TGCGCGGGATCGGGGTGGCAGTCAGGGTCAACAGATGCACCTCGGCGCGCAGGGCCTTGAGACGCTCTTTCTGGCGTACGCCAAAACGCTGTTCCTCGTCGACGATGACCAGGCCCAGATCCTTGAACTTGACGTCCGCCTGGAGCAGGCGGTGGGTGCCGATGATGATGTCGATCTGGCCCTGGGCGACCCGTTCCAGCTCGGCCTTGATTTCCTTGCTGGTCTTGAAGCGCGACAGCACCTCGACCCGCAGCGGCCAGTCGGCCAGGCGGTCGCGGAAATTGTGGTAGTGCTGCTCAGCCAGCAGGGTGGTGGGCACCAGTACTGCCACTTGTTTGCCGGCACTGGCAGCGACAAAGGCGGCGCGCAGGGCGACTTCGGTCTTGCCGAAGCCGACATCACCGCACACCACCCGATCCATCGGCTGGGCCGAATCCAGATCGGCGATGACGGCCTCGATGGCAGCAAGTTGATCCGGTGTTTCCTCAAAAGGAAATTGCGCGGCAAACGGTTCGTACAGGCTGCGATCCACCTGCAGGGCGATACCGGCGCGGGCCTGGCGCCGGGCCTGGATTTCCAGCAGTTCTGCGGCCACGTCACGGACATTTTCCGCGGCCTTCTTCTTGGCCTTTTCCCACTGGTCGCCACCCAGCGAATGCAGCGGCGCGGTTTCCGGGGAAGCCCCGGCGTAGCGACTGACCAGGTGCAGTTGCGTCACCGGCACATAGAGCTTGTCGCCACGGGCATATTCGATGCACAGGAATTCGTTCTTTTGACCACCGGCGTCGAGGGTTTCCAGGCCGATATAGCGGCCTACGCCGTGATCCTCGTGCACGATGGGCGAGCCGGGAGAAATCTCGGACAGGTCACGCAGGATGGTTTCCGGATCCCGTCCCGCGCGGGTGCGGCGACGCGAGGCGATGGCACGTTCAGGGTAAAACTGACGCTCGGTCAGGACACACACAGCCGGCTCGGCCAGGGCAAAGCCATCCTCGAAAGCGGCGACCGTGATGGCGTAGCGGGCCTTGTGTGGACTCGTGCTGCCATGGCCTTGGAACGCCTGCCAATCCGTTACTGTTTCCGGTTTCAGCCCGAGATGCCCGAGGGTATCGATCAGGGCTTCACGCCGGCCCGGAGAATCAGCCGCAATCAGCACCCGACCGGGATACTTGTCGAGAAAACCCTGCAAGGCGGTGGCGCTTTGTTCGCCTTTTTGCACCAGAGGCAGTTCCGGCACCGGCACATCGCCCAAGGCATGAGCTTTTTCAAAACGTGGATTGTCCTTGGTGATGACTTCGATGCGCTGGCGCAGGTTCAGAGCTTCGCGCAAGGATTCGGGCTGCAAGAACAGTTCGGAAGGCGGCAGGACCGGGCGCTCCAGATCATGCCGGCGCTGCTCGTAGCGATCCGTAGTCTGCAACCAGAAAGCCTCGGCAGCCTCGTGCACGCCTTCGCCCAGCAGGCACAGACTCTCGGGTGCCAGATAATCGAACAAGGTGGCCGTGCTGTCGAAAAACAGCGGCAGGTAGTATTCGATGCCGGCGGAGCTGCCACCGTGCTTCATGTCCTGGTACAGCGGACAGCGGCGCGGGTCGATGGGGAAGCGTTCGCGCAGCAGGCTGCGAAAGCGGGTGCCGGCTTCCTCGTCGAGAGGAAATTCACGCGCCGGCAGCATGCGCACGGCATCGACCTTGTCGAGCGAGCGCTGGTTTTCCGGGTCGAAGGTACGGATCGAGTCGACTTCATCATCGAGAAGTTCGATACGATACGGCTCGCTGCTGCCCATCGGGAAGATATCCAGCAAGGCCCCGCGCACGGCAAAATCACCGGGATCGAGCACCTGCGGCACGTTGCGGTAACCGGCGGCCTCCAGGCGCTGTTTTTCCGCATCCATGGACAAGATCTGGCCGCGTTCGACCACCAGCGCCTGACCCGAGATATAGCCCACCGGTGCCAGCCGCTGCATCAGGGTCGCCACCGGCACCACCAGCACACCATGTTTCAGGCCGGGCAGGTGATACAGCGTGGATACGCGCCGCGACACGATCTCCGGCTGGGGACCGAACAGGTCATACGGCAGGGTTTCCCAGTCCGGGAACGGCAATACCGGCAAGTCCGGTGCGAACAAAGCCAGTTCCGTCGTCAGAATTTGGGCTGTGTGGCTGTCGGGCGTAACCGCCACCAGCACCCCGGGGTGAGCTTGGGCGGCACGGGCTACAAACCAGGACAGGGCGGTCGGACTGGACGGTGCACGCCAGTCGGCGCGCTTCTGGTGGTTCTGGGGCAGGGGCGGGTAGGGCAAAGACGGACTCACGAATTCAGCAGTGTGCAGCAGACGAAACCGACCATCTTAATGCTTTCCTGGCTTGGACCCCATGCAGGTGGCGCTCCAGGGCAAAAAATTGCCGGGGCATGGCCCCGGCATATGAAATTTCCGCTGCCGGCAAAGCCGACGCAGGGTTTCCTCAGGCTGAAATCGCCAGTTTTTCCTGTCGATAGCGCCAGACTGCGGCGGCCCACAGCACCACCACCAGCAGCAGGGAGGTGCCCAGGTACACGGCCCACTGCTCGAAGGAAGCCGCTTCGCTGCGGGTGATCTTCAAGATGAGCTGGTTCTGCGACAGGAAGGGCACGGCGTATTGCCACAGGGCGGTGTCCTTGAGCGGATAGGCCATCAAGCCGTAGGCCGGGATCATCGGCAGCATCATCAACCACATGATGTGGCTCTGGGCCTCTTTCATGCTCTTGGCCCCGGCGGCCAGGAAGGTGATCAGGGCGGTGCCGATCAGGACCAGGGGCGACAGGGTCAACAGCAATTTGGCCATGGCCATGAAGCTGACATCCATCTGCTTGCCCATGCCGCTGGCAAAGGTTGCGGTCAATTTGAACGAGAGCAGGATCAACAACATCGACAGCAGGCCCAGGATCACCGCCGCCAGCATCTTGCCGCCGACCAGGGCGGCACGGGATACCGGAGTTGCCAACAGGGGTTCAAGGGATTGGCGCTCGCGCTCGCCGGCAGTGGTATCCATGGCCAGGTGCGAGCCACCGATAAAGGCGAAGATGGTCAGGATCAGGGGCAGCAGGATGGCCATGAAGGAACTGTTCTTGGCCTCGGGCGTGGCCACATCGCGGGTGCCCACGTGCACGGGCGTGGCGATGGCCGGGTTGATGCCGCGAATCAGCAGGCGCATGGCGCCGATGCTGTTGCCGTAGCCTTCCAGCACCTTGGTCACGCGCAGCACAGCGACATCGGCATTGCGTCGGGTGGTGTCGGTGATGATGTCGATCTTGGCGGGTCGGCCGGCGTGCCAGTCTTCGGCAAAATCCGCATCGATGGCCAGGGCCAGGTCTTCATCCTGGGCGCGGATGCGCGCTTCGATATCGTCCGGGGCCGGTTTGGCCTCGATCCCGTAACTGGCCAGGAATTTCACCAGGTTGGGTGCCCGGTCCATGCCCTGCACGGGCAGTTCCAGGGTGCTTTCCAGTTGGGTTTCGGCGCGCATTTCGCTGAGTTTGCCGATGCCCAGCAGCAGGATCGGATAAATCAGGGGCGCGACCAGCAGGGTCAGCAGCAGGGTGCGGCGATCACGGGCAAAATCGATCCATTCCTTGCGCATGATCTGGTACATGGCCGCGAACAGGCCGACGCGGGAGTAGCGGGTGTTCATGCGTGCAGTCCTTCTTCCGTGCCGATCAGTTTCACGAAGGCGTCTTCGAGGTTGCTCTCGCCGGTGGCGGCGCGCAGTTCGTCCGGGGTGCCCTCGGCCGTGACCCGGCCCTTGGCGATCACCACGATGCGATCGCACAGGGCGGCGACCTCCTGCATGATGTGGCTGGAGAAAATCACGCAGCGCCCTTCGGCCTTGAGCTCGTGGAGAAAGCCGCGCAGACCGCGGGTGGTCATCACATCCAGGCCGTTGGTGGGCTCGTCCAGAATCACGTTCTTGGGGTCGTGTACCAGGGCGCGGGCGATGGCGGTCTTGGTGCGCTGACCTTGAGAAAAACCCTCGGTGGCGCGATCCAGAAAATCGTCCATCTGCAGGGCACTGGCGAGCCTGACGATGCGCTCGTTGATGGCTGCGGCCGGCATGCCATGAAGTTGACCGAAATACTGGATGTTCTCGCGTGCGGTCAGGCGTTTGTACACGCCACGGGCATCGGGCAGTACACCGAGACTGCGGCGGACCCGTTCCGGGTCGCTGGCCACGTCCACGCCATCCACCAGCACGCGCCCGGTTTCCGGGGTCATCAGGGTGTAGAGCATGCGCAAGGTGGTGGTCTTGCCGGCTCCATTGGGGCCCAAAAGGCCGGTGATCTGGCCGTCGTGGGCGGTGAAACCGACGTTGTCGACGGCGACGACGCGGTGCTTGTCCTTGCCCTTGCCAGGGAAGGTCTTGCGCAGGTTTTCTGCTGTGATCATGGGAAGTCCGTGATTCGATGATTCGTGAATTCGTGATTCGGGGATATGCGTTTACGTCACGGCTCCGGGCCGTTGAAGCTGGTGAACGGGCTCGCGTGCGAGAGTTTTTCCAGACATTCGGCATCGAGCGCGGAGGCATCGGCTTTTTCGATGAACTGGGCGAACAGCTTGGGCATGCAGCCCACGCCAATGACGTTGTGACCTTGGCCGCGCAGCACCAGCAGGCGGGCATTGGGCAGGGTCTTGACGACCTCCTCGCCGTAGCGTGGCGGAGTCACCGGATCAAATTCGCCTTCCAGCACCAGGGCCGGTACCGGGCCGGACAAGGGCTCGTGAAAATCGGCAGGTGCCTGGCCACGGGGCCAGACTTGGCACATGGCCGCCATCATGTCCGGCAGCAGATTGCCCAGTACGGTATCGGCATCATCTGCCCGTGCCACCATGGTTTCGTGGTCCTCGCTGCAGATCACCGACAACTGCATGCCCATGGCCATGGCATCGGTCATTTCGCTGCTGAGCATCCGCGCCAGGGCCATCAGACCTTCGTAATGGCCACCATTGGCTTCCTGGATCAGTTTGGGCAACAGGGAGGCAGCTACGGGTATGTAGGCATACATGCGCACCAGGCCGGCGACGGATTGGGCCGTCAACAGGCCATCTTTCCATTCGCCGGTGGTGGCATCGCGGTAGCGTACCTGCACGGGTTCAGTGCGCAGGGTTTGCAACAGGCGGTCCAGATCGGCGCGTGGATCGCCCAGT
>CAYRJS010000164.1:0-764 GCA_964424535.1 uncultured Aquimonas sp. | reverse complement strand
GACCGGATCATCGCTGCACACGCCAAACTGCAAGGCCAGGGCGTCATCCAGGTTGCGGGCGAAGATATTGCCCAGTTGCAGGGTGTTGGGCACGACCGAATCGAGCACGATGGTGCGGGTGGACTGCGGGTAACGCATGGCGTACTGCTGGGCCACGCGGGTGCCATAACTCACGCCCATCAGGTTGATCTGGGCCACACCCAGGGCCTGGCGCACGGCATCCAGATCGGCGATGGCCTCGGTCGTGGTGTAGTGGCGCAGATCGGCTTTTTGCGACAATTCGGCGACGCAGCCTTCAGCCAGGGCACGCACGGACTCGGGCGAGTCTTCTTCCAGGTCGTTCTTGTCGTCGTCGGGAGCACAGGCCAGCAGGTTGGATTGGCCGGTGCCGCGCTGATCCACGAGGATCACGTGCCGATGCGAGCGTACTTCGCGGAAGGCGGCATCAAGTTGCGGATAGGTCGCCACTGCCGCCTGGCCCGGTCCTCCGGCGAGGAAGAACACCGGATCGGGCGCCACATCCCCGCGCTCGCGGGCTTCCAGCCAGGCGATATGCAGGCTGATCTTGCGGCCATCCGGATTGTTGCGGTCCTCGGGCACCTCGAAATCGGCGCACTGGGCTTCCAGGCTTTGCGACAGCATCGGGGCGGTGAGCGAACAGGGGGCAAAGCTGATATCGCCATAGCGAAGTTGCAGCACGGAATCGCTTGCAGCCCGCGTTGCCGGGCTGGCTGCCAGGCCGGTCAGCAACAGTGCGACTGCCG
>CAYRJS010000163.1:0-5969 GCA_964424535.1 uncultured Aquimonas sp. | reverse complement strand
CCTGCAACTACCCGCTTCCGAGCATGTGCTTTTGGGCATCAACAACCGCAATCTGCGCAGTTTTGAAGTCAACCTCGATACCAGCGTGCGTCTGCGTCAGCAGGTGCCGGCCACACGCACGGTCGTGACCGAAAGCGGTATTTTCTCGCGCACCGACGTAGCCCGGATGCAGGCCGCCGATATCCATGCATTCCTGATCGGGGAAGCCTTCATGCGGGCTCCCGACCCAGGTACTGAACTGGCCCGGATATTCGGCTGAGCCGATATCCCCGGATCACCCCCTCTTTAACTGGATCTCCATGTCCTCCACCTCCAGCGCCACCGCTTCACTGCCGTCGACCCCGACCACGACCAACGGCAAGGTACCTCCGCGCGCGCAGCGGACTCGTTTCGACGTCCTCGGCGGCGTCAGTCTGGCGCATCTGCTCAACGACACCATGCAGTCGGTGATCCTGGCTCTGTATCCGCTGCTCAAGGGTGAATTCGACCTGGGCTTTTTCCAGGTCGGTGCGATCACCCTGACCTTCCAGATCACCGCCTCGCTGCTGCAACCGATCGTCGGTCTGATCACCGACAAACGCCCGATGCCTTACCTGATGGCGATCGGCATGGGCTTCACCCTGACCGGCCTGCTGTTGCTGTCGGTCGCCCCGAACTATCCGCTCCTGCTGCTGGCCGTAGGCCTGATCGGCTGCGGCTCGGCCACCTTCCACCCAGAAGCCTCGCGGGTCGCACGCATGGCTTCGGGCGGACAGTTCGGTCTGGCTCAATCCCTGTTCCAGATCGGTGGCAATGCCGGCCAGGCCCTGGGGCCACTGGCTGCTGCGGCCGTGGTCTTGAGCGTGCATCACGGTGGTCGTGGCCAGGCTGCCTGGTTCTCCCTGCTGGCCCTGGCCACCATCGTGGTCCTGCTGCAGGTCGGGCGCTGGTATCACGGGCGCGTGCGCCAACACGGCAAAAAAGCCCATGCCGTCAGCACCGCTGTGTATCCCAAGAAGCTGGTCCGGCACACGGTCGGCATCCTCCTGGTGCTGATGTTCTCCAAGTTCTTCTACCTGGTCAGCATCAGCAGCTTTTATACCTTCTACCTGATCCAGCATTTCGGTCTGCGCGAAGTCACTGCCGCCAACCTGCTGGCAGTATTTCTGGGCGCCATCGCCGTGGGCACCCTGATCGGCGGCCCTTTGGGAGACCGGATTGGTCGACGCCAGGTCATCTGGCTATCGATCCTGGGCTGCGCTCCGTTCACCCTGATATTGCCCTACGTGGGCCTGGGCTGGACGGTCGGCCTGAGCATCGTGATCGGCCTGCTGCTGGCCTCGGCTTTCCCGGCCATCATCGTCTACGCCCAGGACATGCTGACCCACCGCATCGGCATGGTGTCGGGTCTGTTCTACGGCTTCAGTTTCGGTCTGGGCGGCATTGGCGCGGCCATTCTGGGCCTGCTGGCCGATCAGTGGGGCATCGTCTTCGTCTACAAGGTGTGCGCCTTCCTGCCGCTGCTGGGGATTCTCGCCTTGTGGTTGCCCGACGTACGCCCGCCAGCCTCGGAAGACGCCGACGAACCTGCCTGAAGCCCGCCGATACCGCGGTTTCAAGCCCACAATGTCAGTGATTGCTGCGATACTGTCATTTCAGGTGGGGGATGGCTGTTTGGGCACGTTTTGGCACAGATTCCGTAGTCTTTTCGCATGGCCGCTGTTGCTGGCAATGGGGTCCGCGTGCGCGCTCGCCCCGACCCAGGACGTCAGCCAATATGCGGTCAAGGCCTGGACCATGGAGGACGGCCTGTCGCACAACCTCGTGCACGCCGTGGCCCAGGATGCCGAGGGTTACCTGTGGGTAGGTTCCTGGGAAGGGGTGACGCGCTTCAATGGCCGGCATTTCACCGCCTTCGACGAACGCAACCTGACCGATATCCCGCTGATCGGAGTCCGCACGATCCTGCGCGATACCGATGATGCCATGCTGTTTGGCACCGCCCAGCACGGCGTGATCCGCTTTGCCGATGGCGTCTGGTCGAAACTGCAGCCTACGGTGACGCAAAGCTTGCGCGTGATCATCCTGCACCGGGCTCTGGATGGCAGCCTGTGGATCGGCACCGATCGCAACGTACGCCGTCTGTGGCCCGATGGCCGGCTGGACACGGTGGCCGCCAACGACATGCCCTACGGGGTGATCTATGCCTTCCAGGAACTGGGCCGTGATGACATGCTGATCGGCAGCGAACACGGCCTGTTCCGCTTCCACGATGGCCAACTGGAAAACCTGACCGCACAACGCGGACTGGACGCCGCTCCGATCCGGGCCTTGCTGAAGCGACAGAACGGCGAATTGGTGGCCGCCGGTGATCTGGGCGCCTATACCCTGGGCAGCACCGGGCCAGCTCGACGCATTCTCGATCGAAGCGTGGAATCGGTTCTGGAAGACAGCGATGGCACCCTCTGGCTGGGCATCTCCAGCGGTGGTCTGGTGCGTTGGCAACACGACCAGATCCAGACCCTCGACGCCAGCGAAGGTCTGCTCGGACGCAATAGCCAGGCCCTGATGGAAGACCGCGAGGGCCTGCTCTGGGTGGGCACCACCAATGGCCTGTTCCGCATCAGCGACGCCCCGGCTTTTGGCCTGAACCGGACCCGCGGGCTGGGTGACAACTATCCGCGCACGATCCTGCAACACGCCGGCCAAATGTACGTGGGCCACGCCCGTGGCCTCGATGTCTGGCGCAATGACCACTTCGAGCCCATTCCGCTGGGCGAACGGGAAACCTCGGTCCTGGCCCTGGCTTCCGCCCACGACGGCGGTCTTTGGGTCGGCACCTACGACCGTGGCGTATTGCACCTTGACCTTGAATCCACGCCCAATCGGGTTTCTTCGATCATCATCGAACAATTGCCTTCACACCATGTTCGCGCCCTTTACGAAAGTGCCGACGGCAGTCTCTGGATCGGCACCACCGCCGGCGTCATGCGCCGTCATCCGGATGGCCGCATCGAATCGATCGAAGATTCACCCGGCCGCAGCAACAGCTTCGTGCGCGGCCTGGCACCCACCCGCGATGGCGGAATCTGGATCGGCCTGGGCAACGGCCTGATGCGTTGGCATCCGGATGGCACCATCGATCGCTGGCTTGCCGATTTTCCGGGCATCGGTGCCTTCGACGCGCTGGAAGACGACGATGGCAACGTCTGGATCGGCAGCGACCACGGCTTGCTGCGCCTGCGTGAGGGTCATTTCACCCGCTATGACCGCGACCAGGGTCTGCCCAATGACACCCTTTTCCGGGTCCTGCAGGATGCAAGCGGTGCCCTGTGGCTGGCCAGCAACCACGGCGCCTTTCGGATCGATCCCCGGCAATTTGATGAAATCGATGCCGGCGTGCGCAAGAAACTGACCATTGAAGTCCTCAATCACGCCAGCGGCATGCCCAGCAGTCAATGCAACGGCGGCAGCGGTCCGGCCGGAGATTTCGATACCGAGGGGCGTCTGTGGTTGCCGACCGCCTTGGGCGTAGCCGTGATCGACCCCAAGGCCGTCACCGCCCACAGTCGCTTCCAGGTGCCGATCCGCATCGAAACCGTGCAGGTGGATTCTTCCACCGTCCCGGTGAGCGAGGTCGACTCCCTGGCTCCTTCGGTAAATCGCGTGGTCGTGCACTACGTCAGTCTGTACCTGCGCGATCCCCTGGGCATCCGGTATCGCTACCGCATGCTCGGTTTTGATTCCGACTGGATCGAGGCCGGCAACGCCATTGATGCGGTCTACACCAACCTGCCCTCGGGACTGTTGCGCTTCGAGGTTCAGGCCACCTTGGCGCCTTTGGGTTGGGACGACCAGCACGACCTTCCCACGGCCAGTTTCGAAATCAAACGCATTCCGCCCTTCTGGCGTCAACCCTGGTTCTATGCCTTGCTGCCCTTCGGCTTGCTGGCGTTGTCGCTGATCGTGTTCTTCTGGCATTCGGCCCGCTCACGCCAACGCCAACATGAACTGGCCCGTCTGGTCGAAATGCGCACCCGCGAGTTGCGCGAAAAGAACGAAGCCCTGCTGGAAGCCGATCGTGAACGCGAGTCCCTGTTGCAGCGATTGGCCTGGCAGGCTTCGCACGACGCCCTGACCGGTCTGCCCAACCGTCGCGCCGGCGAACGGCGCCTGGACGAGGCCATCCGGGTGGCAACCACGACAGGCCAACCCCTGAGCGTAGCCCTGCTGGACCTCGACCACTTCAAACGCATCAACGACACCTGGGGACACAAAGCCGGTGACGCCACCTTGAAACACGTGACCAGCCTGCTGATCGAATACGGTGACCCGGACATCAAGAATCTGTCGCGCTATGGTGGTGAAGAATTTCTCCTGATCCTGCCTGGTTTCGCCCTGGAGCAGGCCTGCAAGCAGATGCAGACGTTGATCAAGGCCATCGCCGACAGCCGCATCACCCTGCCCGATGGCCAGCACCTGGGTTGCACTGCCAGTATCGGCGTGGCCCACTGGCATCCGGGACAAACATCCAGTCAGATCGTGGTCCAGGCTGATCGCCTGCTGTATCGCGGCAAAGAACAAGGCCGCAACCAGGCGGCCTGCTGAGGATCGCGCACCCGGCCCTTATTGTTGCCGGCACGGTCTCAAGGGCCGAGCGCTCCCGTGCCGTGAATCAGCCGGAAACGATCCGGCTCAATTTCCGTCATTGCGAGCCAGGATCACCATGGTTTTGCCACGGGCCCGTAACATGCCTTGCTCTTGCAACTGCTTGATGACCCGGCCGGCCATTTCCCGCGAGCATCCGACAATGCGTGACAGCTCCTGACGGGAAACCCGGATCTGGGTCCCCTCCGGGTGGGACAGCGCATCGGGTTCTTCGCACAATTCCAGCAAGGTTTTGGCGATGCGGTTGGTCACGTCCATGAAGGCCAGGCGACTGGCCTTGCGCCCGGTGTGCAGCAGGCGCCGGGTAATCTGGCTTCCCAGTGCATACAGCAGGCGCGGAGCCTCGTCCTGCAGGCTGGTCTTGAACAGATCGAGCAGGCGTTCGTAACTGATTTCCGCCAGCTCGCACGCAGTCCGCGTGCGCAGCACCACCTCGCGTTGGGGCGCTGCCACGAAGATGCCGGTTTCGCCCACGAACTCACCGGCGTTGATGTAACTGAGCACCAGTTCGCGACCATCCTCTTCCTCGCTCAGAACACTGAGCGAGCCACTGATGACGTAATACATGGTGGTGGCCGGATCGCCCGGACGGAACACGTCCTTGCGCGCCCCGTAACGGCGCCGGTGACAATGCGCCAAAAAACGCGGAATGGTGCGCTCTGTCGGTGCCAGCGAATCTGGATGGCGCGGCTGGCGTGCCGTATCCTGCAATGGAAAATGTGTCTGGACCACATCAGTTCCCCGTGGATTGGATCGACTAGCCTACGTGCGCCACCATGTCAGGATCAATGTGGACTTTTTCCGCGAATTTCGCACCGTGCCCGCATTTGTTCGATAATGCTGCCCCTTCACCCCGTATCCAAGGATAAAGACTGGTGGTCAAACCGCTGCCGCGCCTCAAGCTCCAGGGCTTCAACAACCTGACCAAAGCCTTGAGCTTCAATATCTACGATGTTTGTTACGCGATCACCGAGGAACAACGCCAGCGCTACATCGAGTACATCGATGAAGCCTACAACGCCGAGCGCCTGACCCAGATCCTGACCGACGTCGCCGAGATCATCGGAGCCAACATCCTCAATATCGCGCGTCAGGACTACGATCCGCAGGGCGCGTCGGTGACCATCCTCATCTCCGAGGTACCGGTGATCGACAAAAAACAGGCCGGCAAGGAAGTGCTGTCGGCGGTGATGCGCGAACACCAGGACGCCGACCACCTCGACGCCAGCGTGGTCGCGCACCTGGACACGAGCCACATCACCGTTCACACCTACCCGGAAACCCACCCGCAAACCGGCATCGCCACCTTCCGTGCCGATATC
>CAYRJS010000162.1:0-5970 GCA_964424535.1 uncultured Aquimonas sp. | reverse complement strand
CGCGACCTGCTGGGTGAAGCCCTGGCGGAACTGGAAGGCGGTGCCGGCGGCATCATCACCACCAGCGGCATGGCTGCCCTGACCCTGGTTCTGCAACTGCTCGAACCCGGCGATCGTCTGCTGATTCCGCACGACTGCTACGGCGGCTCCTGGCGCTTGTTCAATGCCCTGGCGAACAAGGGTCATTTTCATCTTGATGTTGCCGATCTGACCGATCCCCACGCCCTCGCCACGGCGTTGGCGCAGTCACCACGGATGGTCTGGGTGGAAACCCCGTCCAATCCCTTGCTGCGAATCACCGATCTGCGTTTCGTGGCTGAAGCCGCGCACCGCGTGGGTGCTCTGGTGGTGGCCGACAACACCTTCCTGTCCCCGGCCCTGCAGACACCGCTGGCACTGGGTGCGGATATCGTGGTGCACTCGACCACCAAGTACATCAACGGTCACAGCGACGTCGTCGGCGGGGCCGTGATCGCCGGCAATGCCGAATTGCATGATCGTCTGGCCTGGTGGGCCAACGCCCTGGGCCTGACCGGATCGCCCTTCGACAGTTTCCTGACCCTGCGCGGTCTGCGTACCCTGGATGCCCGGTTGCGGGTACATCAGGAAAACGCTCTGGCGGCGGCACAACTGCTCAGCAACCACCCTGCCGTGGCCCAGGTCCACTTCCCTGGTCTTGCCGAGCATCCAGGCCACGCCCTGGCCAAGCGCCAGCAGCGCGGTTTTGGAGCCATGCTGAGTTTCGAACTGGCCGGTGGCGACCCTGCCGTGCGCGCTTTCCTCGATGGTCTTGCGCACTTCACCCTGGCTGAATCACTGGGCGGCGTGGAAAGCCTGGTGGCCCACCCGGCCTCGATGACCCACGCTGCCATGAGTCCTGACGCGCGCACCGAAGCCGGCATTGGCGATGGCCTGTTGCGCTTGTCGATCGGCATTGAAGCCGCCGCCGATCTTCTGCAAGACCTTGCCAACGGCTTGGAACGCGCCTTGCGTACCTGCCCACAAGCCACGGCCGTTGCCGGCTGAATGTCATGGTCGCGGGAGCCGATGCCGGGCAGACCGTCCCCCAGCCCCATCGGTTCCCGCACCACTTTGCCAGCCTGGCCGGCCGGATCAGTCCAGTACGCCAGGCAAGCGGGTCTTGAGCCAGTCCCGGGTCTGCTCGGCATCCTGCTCGAACCAGGCCCGCGCCGAACCCAGACGAAAGGTATAGCCCCAGGCATCCATGTCGGTCAGCAGGCGGGCACGGCCAACTCCGGGCAGACGATCGGCCAGGACGATCTGCAGATAGCAGGTGGCATCTTCCTCGGCAATCGAGTCGGTGGCATCGGTATGCACCTGGGCCCGCTGTTCGGGCGGCAGCACGATCAGGTGGCAGGCTTCATGCAGAACCGAATGCACCGGCGTATCGGGCCGCACATAGACCTGGTGGCCGATGATGCCGGCTTCGGGTTCGCCCCAGTAACTGCCGGGAATGGGCGCACGCGCGGCCACCTCGATCAATTCCAACCCAAAACCGGCCAACAGCGAGCGCATGGGCTCAAAACCGATCTCGCTCATGGTCAGGACCGAATCCGGGGCTGGCACGGTTGTCGTCACGTCCACTTCAGCGGTTCGACTCGAAAACCCGGGTTCGCCTCACGCCGAGGCTTCGTCCCCATCCTGATCAGACAGGGAGACGGAGATATCCAGAACTTCCTGGTCGCCATCGCGCACCAGGTCGACCTTGACCGCATCCAGGTCCACGCTGACGTACTTGCGGATGACTTCCAGCAGCTCGCGCCGCAGCACCGGCAGGTAATCCGCCCCGCCCCGGGTACTGCGCTCTTGCGCCACGATAATGCGCAAGCGCTCCTTGGCAATGTTCGCAGTGGGGTTTTTCGGACGCAGGAAATCGAACAATCCCATGGCTTCAGCTCCCAAACAGCCGCGTGAACAGCCCCTTCTTCTGCACTTCGGTAAAGCGCATCGGCCGGGTTTCGCCCAGCAAGCGGGCAACGGTGTCGTCGTAGGCCTGGCCAGCGGCTGTTTCCAGATCGAGGATTACCGGCTCGCCCTTGTTGGAGGCGCTGAGCACATCGGTCGATTCGGGAATCACCCCGATCGCCTTGAGGCCGAGGATTTCCTCGATATCGGCGATGGACAGCATTTCTCCGTTGGCCACCCGGGCCGGGCTGTAACGGGTCAGCAGCAAGTGCGCTGCAACCGCGCTCTCATCGCGTTCAGCGCGCCGGGTCTTGCTCGCCAGCAGGCCCAGGATGCGATCCGAGTCACGCACCGAGGACACCTCCGGATTGACCACGACGATGGCCGAATCGGCGAAATACATGGCCAGAAAGGCGCCTTTTTCGATACCCGCCGGGGAATCGCAGATGATGAAGTCGAAGCCATCGGCGGCCAGTTCCTCCAGCACCCGTTCCACGCCTTCCTGTTTGAGGGCGTCCTTGTCGCGGGTCTGCGAGGCGGCCAACACGTACAGGTTGTCGAAGCGCTTGTCCTTGATCAGGGCCTGCTTGAGGGTGCAATCGCCCTGGATGACATTGACGAAGTCGTACACCACGCGCCGTTCGCAGCCCATGATGACGTCGAGATTGCGCAGGCCGATATCGAAATCGATGACCACGGTCTTCTTGCCGTGCCTGGCCAGGCCACAGGCGAGGCTGGCACTGGTCGTGGTCTTGCCCACACCGCCCTTGCCGGACGTGACGACGATGATCTGACTCAAAGTGATGGTCTCCGTGAAACCTTGACAATGGGGAAAAAGAATCTGATGGACATGCCGTTGTGCCTCAGGTGATTTCGGCCAGATGCAGGCCTTCATCTTCCAGCCAGACCTGCACCGGTTTGCCGCGCAGTTCGGCTGGCACCGCTTCGATCACCTTGTAGCGGCCGGCGATGGCAACCAGTTCGGCGTGGAACTCACGACAGAATATACGGGCTTTTTCATCGCCTTGCGCGCCCGCCAGGGCTCGCCCGCGCAATGGACCATAAATGTGGATGCTGCCATCGGCAATGACTTCGGCGCCGGCACCAACGCTGGCGGTCACCACCAGATCCCGACCCTGGGCATAAACCTGCTGGCCCGAACGCACCGGATGGACATGCATCAAGGAGATGGCATCGGTCGCCGGAGCGGCTACGGGCGCGACCGGTTCTGGGGCCGGGGCCGGAGGCGGTGGCGGCGGGCTGGGTTCCGGGATTGGCTGAGGGGCTGCGTTGGCTGCACCCTCGTACTGGGCCCGGAACTTGGCCAGCAAGGGCAGATTCAGCGCCTGCGCCAGGGCCTCGATTTCGCGTGTGCCATAGGCCAAAGCCACCGGACAGACCCCGGCGGCACGCAATTCTTCCAGCAAGGCCCGCGCCGTGGCCACGTTGGGGGTCTGCATCAGGCCGCCAAAATCAACGACCACGGCGGCGCGTGCAAACAGCTTCGGGGCGCGTTCCACGCGTTCGCGCATTTCCTCGCCCAGACGGGCGATATCCAGGGTGCGGACACGCAGGTTGGCAATGCCGACCTGGCCGATCTTCAACTCGCCAGCCTGCTCGTAATCGGGCACGGCCATGCTTACGCTCCCGTCCGATGATGCGGGCGCGAAGCCAGCCAAGGCAGATCCGGCAAGCCCGGGCCATCCAGCCAGCGGGCCTTGACCCAGGGATAACTGGCCAGTTCCTTGACCAGCATCGACACCCGGGTTCCGGTTTCTTCCATCACGCGCTGTCCAACCTCGTGAAAGCCATAGGTGCCGTGGAACAGCAGCACCGCGTCATTGCGTGGCTCCAGAAACACTTCACAGGCCAGCAACGGTCGCCGCACCTCGGCAAAACTGGTTACGTCGGCATAAAACACCCGCCCCAGCCCGGCCCGACGCTGGGCTCGGGCGACCACGACCCGGTCGATATACAAAAACGCCGGGTAACGCTGCCGGAACCACTGGTAATTGCTGCTGGCGTAATCGCTGTCTTCGTCATAAGCGATGAGAAAACCGACGATCTTGCCGTCCACGTCGGCCACGCGGAAATAGGCGGCCTGGGCAAAACAGAAGCGCAACTGCTCCATGCTCAAGGACAGGATGCCGGGGCCGACACTGTTGTTCAGCTCCAGGATGGCTTCCAGTTCGTGCTCGCGCACGTCACGGATCAGGGTGGACATTCCAGACTCCGGGGATCGAGATATCAGGCCGAGCTCGTGTTCATCGGCCACAGTCGTACAAGTATCGCACGGGATCTCGGATTTTCGACAACGCCAGACTTCTGGCAGGATAGACTATGGAGCCGAGTTCCCGGACCGCATCATGGACCTCCCCGTCATCCTTGACCTGGCCAAATTGCGTCGCGGTTGTGCACAGTGTTCATTGCAGGCGCTGTGCCTGCCGGCTGGCATCAACCAGAAAGACCTGGACCAACTCGACGCCATCGTCCGGCGCCGGCGCCCGTTGACCCGAGGCCAGCGCCTGTTCCATGTCGGAACCCCGATGACCTCGCTGTACGTGGTCCATGACGGTGCCTTCAAGACCGTGGCCTTCGACGATGAAGGCGGCGAGCAGATCGTCGGCTTTCATCTTTCCGGTGAACTGCTGGGCCTGGATGCACTGGGTGACGGCCACCATCGCTGCGAGGCTGAAGCTCTGGAGCCGGCCCAGGTCTGCGAGGTGCCCCTGGAATCACTCGATGAAGTCTGTCGTGCGGTGCCCGGCCTGCAGACCCAGTTGCTGCGTGTCATCGGCCGGCGTATCGGACGCGATCAGGACCACCTGGCCATGCTGGGTCGGCGCCAGGCCCAGGAACGCATCGCCATGTTCCTGAACGGTCTGTCCGAACGCTATCGCATCCTGGGTCGCTCGCCGCTGGAATTCACCTTGCCAATGAGCCGTGAGGACATTGCCCGTTATCTGGGTCTGGTGATCGAAACCGTCAGCCGTGGCTTTACCCGCTTGCAGGAAGACGGCCTGATCAAGGTCCGGGGCCGACAACTGCGCATCCTTGATCTGCCGGGACTGGAAGCCATCGCCTCAGGGCCGACGCCCCCATCCCCCCAGGTTTCCTCAGGCGTGGCCTGACAACGAGGAAGGATCCCCGACACCATGGGCCGCCACTTGCCGCACCTGCTCGCGGTGCTTGCCTTGGCATCACCGCTGCAGACGACCCTGGCGCAAGCCGACGCACCACGCACACCCGAACAATGCACTGGCATCAGTTCGGGACTGGAACGTCTGGCCTGCTACGACCAATTCTTCAAACGTGATGCCGCCAGTACCCAGGCGGCCGATGCCGCGGCCGCTGCGGCCGCCATCCTTCTGGCCACGCAGGAAGCACTCGCAGCCGAACCCGAGCCCGCAGCCACACCCGATCCTTCACCGGCGACCCGCAGCCGTATCCAGCAGTGGCTGGCCAGCCTGCGCGGGCTGGAAAATCCAGCACCCGCCGACAGCAGCGAAGTGGTGCCGCTGGATGATCCAGTCACGGCCTTGGCCAATGCCGGTCGCGGCTCCTTGCTGGATCAACGTTGGGAGTTGGCGCGCGATTCCAAATTCGGCGTCTTCAACCTGCGTGCCTACAAGCCGATCTACGCCCTGCCAATCTTTTATGCCACCTCAACCAATCCGTTGCCGCGCTCGCCCAATCCCAACAACGTCGTGCACGACTGGCACCATGTGCAGCCGTTCGAGGGCAAATTCCAGCTCAGTTTCAAAACCAAGATCGTCGAGAACCTGTTTGGCGACAATGGCGATCTATGGGGCACCTATACCCAGACCTCGCGCTGGCAGTTGTACAACTCGCAAGAATCACGCCCGTTCCGGGAAACCAATTACGAACCGGAACTGATGCTGGTGTTTCGCAATCGCTACCACCTGGCCGGCTGGAGCGGACGCATGGCGGCCATCGGCATCAATCATCAATCCAACGGCCAGTCCGATCCGCAATCACGCAGTTGGAACCGCATTGTCGGCACCCTTGGCCTGGACCGGGAAA
>CAYRJS010000161.1:0-5974 GCA_964424535.1 uncultured Aquimonas sp. | reverse complement strand
CCCAGGCTTTCCTCGCCGGTGACATAAAGCCCGGGGATGCGCTCTTGCATCGCAGCCACGGCCTGCAACAGCAAGGTCGACTTGCCGATGCCCGGATCACCGCCGATCAAGACCACCGAGCCTTCCACCAGACCACCACCCAGCACCCGATCCAGCTCACCGATACCGGTCGTTCCACGCACTTCGGTGCCGGTCTGCACATCCGCCAGACGCATTACCTTGGCCGCACCCGCACTGCCGGCGTAACCGCTGCGCGCGCCCCGCGCCTTGCCCGCCGCTGGTGCGTCCACCACCATTTCCTGCAAGGTGTTCCACTGCCCACAACCCGGGCACTGCCCCTGCCACTTGTTGGTGTCGGCGCCACATTCGGAACAGACGTAGGCGGTTCTGGTTTTGGCCATGGTGACGACAATCAAGGTAAAAGAAGTACCACTGTAACTGACTTGTGACCTGCGCCCGCCAAGTGGACCTGTCCGCTTGTCTGGCTTGGAATCAGGACCACACATGACGTAAGGTGCAGGGCCTGAAAACCAAGCTTCTCGGCAATGAATCAAAGCGCTTCCAACCCCTCGCAGCAATACAACCAGGCCATTGCCGCACTGAACCGGGGACACTGGGGCGAAGCTGCCCGCTTGGCAGATCAACTGATGCAAACCGCACCTCCCCACGCCGGGGTGCAATTCATTGCCGGGGTGGCGGCCCTGCAGATGCGGCGCATCCCCCAGGCTGTTGCGCATCTTGATGTGGCCACAGCCATGAACCCTCGCCGGGTTGATTACGCCACCCAGTACGCCCGTGCCCTGGCGACTGGACGCATGTTGCGCGAAGCCGTAATCGCCGCCGACAAAGCCCTGGCTTTGGGCCCCACCGACGCCCTCTCGCTGGATACGCTGGGCGTGATCTATACCCAGGCCAACGCCCACGTCCGGGCCGCAGCCTTGTTCCGGCGGGCGGTGGATCAAGAACCGAATCGGGCCAGTTATCGCTTCAACCTGGCCACCGCGCTGATGTTCCAGGGTGAACTGGATGCTTCCGAGCGCGAATACGACGCCTGCCTTGCGCTCGATCCGACGTACTGGAAAGTCCACCTGGCCATTTCCCAATTGCGACGCCAAAGCGCAGACAGCAACCATCTGGAACGCCTGCACGGCTTGCTGGCCACGCACGCTGGCGAACGCAGCGCCCAGCTTTACGTCAACCTCGCTCTGGCAAAGGAACTGGAAGATCTGGAACGGTATTCAGAGTCCTTCAAGCACCTGACCGCAGGGAAAGCCTCCCAGCATGACCTGCGCCAGTATTCCAGCCAACGCGACGCGGTCATCTTCAAAACCCTGGAAGACTTGTTCCCCGCGCCCCTGGATGGCAGCGTCGCGCCCGGCCACGATTCGCACGAACCCATTTTCGTGGTCGGCATGCCGCGTACGGGCACAACCCTGATTGACCGCATCCTGTCGAGTCACTCGCAGGTCCATTCGGGCGGGGAATTGCAGGCCTTTGGCCTTCAGCTCAAACGCATGTCAGGCAGCCGGACACCACCGATCCTGGACCAGGACACCTTGCTGCGTTCCCGCACACTGGACTGGGCACGCCTGGGTGCTGCCTATATCAACGACACTCGTCCGGGAACCGGACATACCCCCCGTTTCATCGACAAGCTGCCGCACAACTTTCTCTATCTGGGACATATCGCCCGCGCCCTGCCCAACGCCAGGATCATCTGCCTCAGGCGCAATCCACTGGATACCTGCCTGTCCAATTTCCGGCAGTTGTTCGCGCTGACATCGCCCTATTACGACTATTCCTTCGACATCCTCGACATCGGCCGCTACTACGTCATGTTCGACCGGCTCATGGCCCACTGGCAGCAGGTACTTCCCGGGCGGATTCTTGAAATCCAGTACGAGGATCTGGTGGATGCGCAAGTCGAAAACACCCGGCGATTGCTGGATTTCTGCGATTTGCCCTGGGAAGACGCCTGCCTGCATTTCGAACAGAACCAGGCCCCCGTCGCCACCGCCAGCGCAGTACAAGTCCGGGCCCCCTTGTTTCGCTCATCCCTGCACCGCTGGAAACACTACGACAACGAGCTGCAAGAATTGCGGGCACTGCTCGAAGCCGAAGGCATCGAACTGCCGCCAGCATCACAGCCAGAACGTTGATCACCTCAACCAGGGCAAATCCCCAGCCTTGACTGACTCGCCTTGAATGGCGGGGCGGTTCACCCCCACACACTGATTACAAAGCATTAACGCGCCGCCGAATACGGTCATGGCAACCATACCTTCAACACGCAGGGGTACCAGCACCGATATGCGGCAAAACGTGGATTCTGTAGCAGCGGTTCAAGTTACGGCCGGAACCATTCGGTTCTTCACTGAACCGGCGGATAGAAGATCTCCCCGAAGTCGGCGTCCGGGTATTCCAGCATCAATTCGACGGTGGCAAAGGTCAGCTTCTCCAATATCGCCGCGCCATCCTTGACTTGAGCGCGATTCAAGCGGCTGTTCCACGTCGCACCGCCATGCACGAGCTGGTTGCGCAGCACATAAAGCCGGTCGAAGACGATGGAAAGCACGGTTCCCGTGTCGCTGGCCAGCACCGATGTGGTCGCCACCTTGCGGCTGGCGATGAAGGCTTCTTCCCAGCGCCCGCTCGAATCATGATTGCGCAAAGCGCGCCAGAACGGTTCGAATACGAATTTGTTCTCGATCAACGTGCGGATCGAACCGCTGAACTGGGTGAAGACCAGATGATGCAAGCGGCGTTGCGAGTCCAACGCCAAAAGCTTGTCGATGAACCGACGCAAGCGCACCCGCTCGTTGTCGTTGGCATCGAACTCACACGCATAGGCGGCATTGAAGGCAACCCACAGGAAGATGAAACGCGCATCATCGTCATCGGTTTCCTGCTCTGCGCGCCGCAACCAACTGATCGCACGATGCAGTCGCGTGCGCCACAACTCCGGGGACGTGTCCGAAGCAGCTTTGAGCCGGGTCTTGAGTGTGTCGGCGGATGTTGGCTGCGACATGTTTGGCCTGTTCGGTGGGTTCTGCGATGGTGGATGCGTCGACGGATTGTGAATGCCTTGATGCATGCGAGCAAACGCCGGGTATTCCGACGTGTGCGTCCAGACACCTGATTGGCCCCGAGCCTCAGTCGACACTTTGGCGAAGAGTGGCCCCAGCTCGTCATTCCCGCATGCTCCTGACGGGAGTCGCTCTTCAACTGACCAACCCGGTGGCCGTTGAAAACCCTGGCTTCACAGGAATGCCGAGATGAAAGTCAGAGATGATCAGGAAAGCCCCTGCGAAAACGACGAGACGGCTTGTCGCCATCTCCAACGGCAGTCATTCATCCTCGAAATCGTTTTCGAGAATCATTTCCACAAGCTCGGGAGGCTCATTCAGGCAGCTTGTGTCTTTCGCCGCCTGATAGGCCGCAAACGCTTCAATACTGCAAGAGGAAAAACTGGAGTGATTGACGCTGGTGTAAGGAGACATGATGTAGCCGGCTATGGGGCAACCGGTATCACCGCCATCATGCGGAGAGCCGTAGTTGTGGCCAATCTCATGCGCCAGAATCACGCCGCTTGAAGCAATGGAACTGCCGATCTGATTGACCCCGGTGCCATATCGTTTGTCGCAAACTGTGGAATAGCTTTCGCCAGGAACGCCGACGTAACCCAGCCCGACGGCTGCACCATTGAATGTCTTGCCGCTGAGCAAATGGGCCAGGCCATGGAAGGGCACTTGACCGCTGCTGGTGTAGTCGGAAAAAGCAATCAGCAATGGCCATGAATCAAGCTCGGTCAATGTGCCATTGTCATCCAGCAATTGCAGGACGTGCAGAATCACCTGGGTATCGACCTGATGATAGAAACCATCAACGATATTGAGCAAGCATTGCCACGGCCACACTGTCACTACCCCACTTGGTCTGAAACTCGGTATCCAGCACCAAAGATACGCGCAGCCAACGCTGGATAAACTCGGTTTGCTGGATGATTTGTTTCTGACCGACCGAACTTTTTGGCAAGGCGAGCGGGAACACCTCGTCATCATGCAGATCCAGCGGTTTGTCCAGATCGTCCAGCGTGAAAATCAGGCTGCGCTCGGTGGATATGCCCAAACGTGCTGCCAGCGCAGGGTGCTGTTCCGCCGGGTCAATCAGCCACAGCGTCGTGCCATCGTTCACCACCCCGGCCCAGCCATTGCCAATGCGCGAAAGGCGTGCCCAACTTCCAGGAACCCCAGCGATCTGGCCACGCAGCAAGGCAACATGACCTCCGACAACGCCATCATCAAAGGGCTTGGCAGAAGCCTCCAATCCACGGTTGTGCTCAAGCAGCAAAGTCTCCGTGCCCATGCCCGGAATACGGATCGTGAAATGAAGATCGGCGGCCGAATTGCCGGCGGTCAACTGTCCTGGCATCGGCAACAGCAGTGCGTCCCTGGCGTGTATCGGATGGTACTCAGCAGCCAGTGCTGCAGCAGAAAGCGGCAGGCAAAAAAACGCAGCCAGCAAGAGCTTGAATCGAAACGTAAACGTCAGCATCGTTCTCACAGGTGTCAATGTCCATTGCGCCGCACGCCTTGTACGACACTTCCCGTCGACCCGGTGCGATTACCGCTTGCAAGTGCAACACTCCAGACTCATGGCGTTGCCGGGCCCGGAATCTACCATCACCTGAGTCCTGAAGAACGTGCACTGGTTCAATCACACGCACATTCCCGAACCCATCGGGCGCGTCCCACCCGTAGAAGCCATGGCAACAGCTACCGGCAACTCGCCCGTTCCGTCACAATGGCGGCGTGACGTAGACCAAACAATCTCCGTGAAAACCGGGGCGGTTCACTCGTTAGCGCCGCCACCGCCACGAAGCCGGGGAAAGAGAACAGATCACGCAGGTTAGGGCCTGTTTTCATCGTTAAATCTCAGTCACAGGGTCGAAACAGGAATCTACTCCCTTCCTGCCTGCGCTCGGAAGATGGCTTGATTTCAGGGGCCTTGGCAACATCAAGCTCGCTGTTCCGCCCACACGATTTTGCGATGAGCCAAAAAAACTGCCGGGCTCTTGTCAGGGCCCGGCAGGAATGGTGACGTTGAATGCAGGTTAGTCGACCGTGTATTCGACGTGCAGGACCGACCCGGCGCCGGCGCTGAAGAACAGGTACTTGTTAGAACCCGGGTGGCTGGAGAAGTACACCTTCAGCTGAGTCTTGCCGGACGCATTGATGGCGGCAAGGCCGGCGGCATTGAAATCACTGGAGTTCTTCGTGCCGCTGGAGAACTGAGCGATGCTCGCCACCGAACCGGCATCGGCGCTGGCGGCATAGTCATCGGTGGCCGTGCTGCAGTTGCTGCCGAAGCAGCCCGAGCGCATGTCGATCACCAGCGTGTTGCCGCCCGACCAGGGCGAACCAGCCCCGGAAGCGCGGGAGACCTCGAGCCAGGCGCGCTCGATGACCGCATTGGCCGGAATCGACGAGGTATCAAATGACAGGATCGAGCGGTTGTTCTTGCCGTCGAAGCCGGTACCCACGGCGTAACCTGACAGAGTGCCCTTGGCCACGCCTGAGCCATTCGCGCTGGCCTTGAGATAGCCGGACTCGCTCAGCGCCGTGAAGCTGGTGCTCACCGGGCCTGCTGGTTCTTCCGGCTCCTCCGGCTCACCGGGTTCTTCCGGCTCACCTGGCTCCTCTGGCTCACCCGGGTCTTCACCGCCAGGTGGCGTGCTGCAGGCTTGCGCCGGGCCGGCGCAACTGCTGGCGTCATCGGCTTGCCAGCGGCATTGGCCATTGCCGGCATCGACTTCGTGCATGGTGAACGCGCTGGTGCCAAAGGCCAGGTAGCAGGCCGCATAGCCGCCGCCCCAGGTGATGTGGCCCGCGCCGATGTGATAGTTGTAATCACCGGTCTGGCCGGCATCGATGCTGAAGCTCACCGTATCGCTCGTTGACCGGGAGGTGGCATC
>CAYRJS010000160.1:0-6059 GCA_964424535.1 uncultured Aquimonas sp. | reverse complement strand
TGCCGGCGTTCAAGCTCCCAATACGGCGGTGAAGTCACCGCGATCATTGGCTCGTAGCCTTCCACTTGCCGGGGCATCACGCGCAAGGGCCAGTAGGTTTCAGCGGCCGGATCATGCTCGACTTCGTATCGGCCAATCTGGCCCAGACCAATACGGCGCAGCTTGCCCAGGTGCGTGACGCGGGCCAGCAGCTGCCGGATCCGATCCAGATCGCCAATGCCATAGGCCACGACCTGGCGGGCCCAGACCACGGGCGCCTGAAGCACGAAGCTCTTGAACGGGCCTGTGCCCTGGGTCATCACATTCGGGCCACCCTGGTAGACCTTCCCGCGCCGGCTGGCCAGTTCGTCCAGCTCGAAACGCTTGGTCATGAAGATCTGTTCTGGTGGTGCCAGCGGCTGCCACATGAGCTGGCTGGCGCACCACACCTTGCCACCCGGGTCGTCCTGATCCTGCAACGGCAACTGGTGCTGTGCTTCCAGTGGTTCAGGGTGACCGGCTTCTTCGGCTTCTCGCACCGCTGACCAGGCCAGCAGCGCATCCAGGTGGATCGGATGCTCGGGTGATCGCATCGGCCGGGTCAGCTGGAAGCTGACCTTGACAGGCTGCGCGTTCATCCTGCTGTCCCATAGATCAGGTCGAAGGCTTCCTGCATCTTCGCGTTGCCCTTCAATTTCTTGCGCACGTCCTCGCGGGAGGATGTGGAGGGCAGCAGCAGGGTGTGCAGCTGCGCGGCCGTCACCTGATCCAGCCAAGCCTTGGCTTCCTCCACCATCTTGGCCAACAGCGGATTGCTCAGATCCAGTGAATAGCCCGCATCGGTGCGGCTGAACACGGGCGTGGTGCTGCCATCGGGCAGTTCGGCGCTCAGGTCGATCGCAAAGCGCCCATGACCCAAGCGGCCCATGCCACCCAGGCGTTGGGCATTGGCAAACTCCAGCAGCGACAGCAGCAGGTAGCCGGCATTGGCCGCATGGTCCGTGTCCAGGTCGTAACGCAGTGCGAAGGTGATGCCGGGAAGCACCGCCTCAAAAGCGTTCAGACCGGCGACCTTGCGGAAGGTGCCTTCATCGGGCGCATCCTCATCCACCTGATCATCGCTCACCTGCCCCACCAAAACCTGCCAGGCATCCAGTGACTCGGGATAGTCCTTCACCACATGCTGTGCCAGTTGGTGGTCCACGAACGTCACTACGTCATCTGCGCGACGCAGCCAAAAGTAAGCCGTCAGCTTCTCTTGTCGCTTGAAGTCGGGACTGTCCTTGATTTGAACACTGGAATCGCTCAACCACATCGGAACCAGCCCGCGATCCAAAGTGGCGGCAGTCACCGGCACGCCGTAATCCACGCGCACCGCGCCTCCGATCATGCGGGGTCCGCCACCCATCAAACCCAGGGCTGGCGTCTGCTGCGCGGCTGCAATCTCGGACAAATTCGGAGAAGCCTTGTCTGGGTGGCCGTATGGGGTGCCGGATCGAAGCGAATGGAGAGCTGCCAGTTCGAGCTTTTCACCACGTGCGATGAGCGCACGTTCGACCAGTGCGGCGCCTGCACGACGCAAGCCACCGCGCAATGTGTTTGCGGGGATCACGGGAATCACAACAGTCTTCAGTTCCTCGGTCGCCGGCAGCGACCAGGTGGCGACCAGACTGCAAGGAAAGCCTTGTGGCGAGGGACGACCAGCAAGGGAAATTTTCAGTTCGCCGGGTTGGTTGATCGTCAACGGACTCAGCGTGCGAAGGGTGCCTTGAATCTTGAGCATGGCAATGTTCCTCAGTTCAGAGTGAAGGGAGCGGGACGTTCGGGTGCAACGGGGCTCTTCTTGGCCAGGCTGGCCAGGGCGATCAGTTCGCCAGGAGTGGCTTGCGCCAGAAGCCCGGCCAGATCAGGGGGGCAGGTATTCCTCAGCACGCCGTGTTTCGGGTGCTTGCCTTCGCGGTCCAGGGCAACAAACGCCGGCCCGCCGAACTCGCGCAGGGCCTCCAGGAACCGGACCAGGTGCGGGCGCCTGATCGTGTGGATCTTCTGGCCATGCCGGAACTGGATCAGCTCGCGGCTCAGATTGACCGGTGCCCGCCACACCAGATGCTGGAGCATCGAGTCGGAAATCACCGCCACATAGGGCGGCTCCGGTGGTGACAGGAAGAACCAGCAGCGGGCCGCATCGGTGGCCAGCGAGAAAGCACCCTCAGCACAGAACACGGCGCGCTGGGTCTTCATCATCACTGCCTTGGTCAGGAACAACGCAGCGCTGGCACTGATGACCGATGAGCGAGCAATCTGGGCGTCATCCATGAAGTTCGCGCCCGGCTTGAACGGTACACAAAGCTCGCCCGACAGCAGCGGCCGTCGCTCAAGTGCGCACAGCAGCGAGCCGTCTTCTCCCGTCCAAGGGATGCCTTGCGGGGTCAGTGAAAGAGCGGCGGCAGCGATCGAAGAAGGTGATACGGGGTTGACCATGACAGGGCCTTTAGAGGTATAACGTCTGAACGCATGTTTATACCGATGGATAGAAAATGCAAGCACACATCACGCTGCCTCCAGATCTGTTGACCCTGACGGGTTTGTTGAGTCCCGCACGAGCTGCACAGCACGCGCTGCGCCAGGCGCTGGATCAGGAGCTGCGCCCTGTTCCCGTCGCGGCCGGTGCCAAGTCGCATCCGGTCTATGTGACGCCGGAGGTCTTCACCGGTCTGATCGAGGCCGGAGGCTCCGCAGACGATATCGGCTTGATCGCGGCCGGCGTCATCGAGGCGTGGGCCACGCAGGCGCGGACAGAACGCATGGAGCCGGTCGCGGATCCTCTTGCCAACCTTCCGCATCGGTCGTTGCGGCCACAGCAGCGCGAGCTTTTGCTACACGCTCTGCCGGCACTTCGTGCTGGCAGAGTCGCGTTTTGCGAAGCCTCCACTGGTGTTGGTAAAAGCTGGGTGATTGCACTGGCGGCTGAAGCTGCCCGCCAGGCCGGACACCGCACCCTGATCGCGGCACCAACGCTTGCGATCCTGGCGCAGCTGATCGACGCCTTCCACAGGCTGGGGCTGCATCCGCCCGTACCTTTGCTGGGTCGATCGCAGTTCATTGATCCGGCCCGGCTCCAGCTGGTGCTGGACCAGACACCCGATCTTGTCCCAGACGATCAGCGCCAGGCACTGGCGTCCTGGGACGGCGCCCCACTGGAAGCCGGCGTTCTCGCTCCACTGGCCCGCGCTGCGGGCGCCCTTCAATGGCTACGCGATGATGCCATTGCGCTGGCACCTGATCTTCCGATCGAGCTGGTCCAGTTTGCAGACGGTGAACAGATCCAGGCACAAGCGGCCCAACGGGAGCTGGGGCAGGCCGCTCCCGTGCTTGTGACCACGCATGCGATGGTCGCGGCGGATCTGCGGATGCGAACCTTGCAGCGCCCGCTGCTTCCAGATTTCGATTGGCTGGTGCTCGATGAGGCGCACCTTTTCGAGGAAACCGTCGCTGGCGTGTTCAGTGATGGGCTGTCGGTGTTCGCGTTGCGTCACCGGCTCGCCGCCATCTCACCCGAGCAAGCCAAGTCCCTTCGGGTCGCAGCTGCGATTGACCGGGTAATGGAAGCCACGTCCGCTTGGATGCAAGATTTCCGGGAAGCTGACAAACGCAGCTTTCTGTTCGGCACCCGAACCAATGCCCAAGGTTCGGATGCTCGGGTTGAGTTCATCCTGCGCGATGGTGCAGTTCGCCTGTTGCCTGACATCCAGAAGTTAATCCGCGCCGAAGTGCCCGGTCTTGATCTTGCCGGCGTGCAGCGCGCCCTCCAGGGCATCGTGAAGTCTTCATTGCCGGTGTCCCTGACGCTCTCGCCGGTTCGCCGGTTCCCTTCCGTCCATGTCGGCCATCCCGGCATCAAGAAGCGGCTGGCTGATCTGTGGGAGCGTTGTAAGGCGGTCATGCTGGTGTCGGCCACGCTCTACGTGGACACGCAGGAACACGGTCGCAGCGCGGGCTTCCTTGGAAGCCGGCTCGCGGTCCCGATGGGTCGCATGGCAGAGATACCCCCGGTGGTTGCCTCTTGGCTCTACAGCACGGCAAGCCTGCATCTACCGGATGAGCAATCGTCGCTCGCACTGATTCCCCCACCGAAGGAAGAATTTGTAGACCCTGGGCAATCCGCAGAAGAGGGTCGTTTCCATGATGAGCTGACCAAGGTGGTGCGTCTGGCAACCGTCGATGCCGCTGGCGGCACGCTTGTGCTGTGCACCAGTTACAGCACCGTCGCCGCACTCAAGCACCGACTGGATCCAGATCTGCATGATCGCCTGCTGGTACAGCAGACCGGAGAAACCATCAACGCGCTGCGCCTTCGTTTTCGGGCCATGTTCGACGCCGGCCTCCGGCCGATCTGGCTGGCCACGGGCGCCGCTGGTACTGGACTTGATCTGCGTGATGAGCGAGTCCATCCGGAAAAGGATCGGCTGCTCACCGATCTGGTGATCACGCGGCTACCACTGTTCCCACCCTCTTCGCTCATGAGCGAGTTGCGCCGTGAGCGAATGGGCATCAGCGCCCTGCGGCTGGAATTGGCTTTTACGTTCCGTCAGTGGCTCGGTCGCGCAGTGCGCGCCGAGGGTCAACCTGATCGCAGGATCTGGGTCTGTGATGGACGGCTATCAGACAAGCAACACCAGTACCTGACAGGCCCCTGTCGGCGGATTCTGCTGCCCTACGAGCGACAGGTCCATTTCGCCCTTGTTGGCAAGTAAGGTCCGCTTGTGACATGATTCATGGGCAAAATGCGCGGAATCCGCGAAGATGACGCGCCAAACCATTGCAGCGAGACAGTCATGACGGTCTATCAATTCCCATCACCCGGACAGAACCCCACTCCTAGAACGGCTGCGGGCACTGCTCCGCAGGCATCCCTGGGTGTCGTAGGTTCGCTTACTCAATTGCCCGGCGTCTCAGAGCGCTATGCGCGCAAGTTGGCTGCTGGCTCCCAGCAGCTCCACGGCGCCATCCGCATTGCGCGTCAGGGCAAGGGGGCCTTGCTTCAGGTAGGCGGCTTCTCACGCCACTTGGATGAGCGTGAACTTGTCTGGCTGCGGGATCGCCTTGAAGGCATCGAGGCCGATCTTGAAGCCGAACGCTACTTCGCAGTGGACTGAGATCCATGCGCCCGGTTGCTGGTCACCGCAGTGTCACATTGCCAAGCCATCCGGCTGGGCGTAGACTCGGGCGAAAGCAACACCAACAAAACAAGACAGCCCACAAGAGGCTGACAGCTCCGACACTTTTGCTTAGGTACGCGCCCTGCTACGGGGCGAACAGCGAGGACAGTATGGTTGGCGACCAAGCCAACGCCGCAACGATTCCCTTTGTTGGCGATCATCCCTGCACGGACCACGCGATGGGTCTGGCGACCAGCCGTGTGCGTCGTAGGCGTGCAGTCGGTGATCGAACCATCAGAACCCCAGAAACGAAAAACCCGCGCTGGCGGCACGGGTTTTTCAGGAGATGGTGTTGTGATGTGACAGAGGGTAGACGATTGACCCGAACCAGACACCAAAGCCCCAAGGGACGGCGCTATGGTACTTCGGGTCAATCGTCTGTGCAAGCCTTTTTTATGTGGATGGGGGGGGCATGCTGGCGGCATGCAGTTACCTGCCATACATCTGAAAGGCACAAAGCATGTCCACCGGGTAGGCCCACGCCCCCCCGGCCCTCACCGGCGATAGCCAGGTCGGACCATGCGATCCTGTTGAGCAGGACACCAGCACAGACACGTCTACCTTCTGCCTCATCGACAACGCCCTCTCCCCTGACCGGGAGTAGGAGCGAATGTCTGACGCCCTAGATCCCGCAAAGCGAAATTCCCCGCTGGCCAACTCTTCGCACCGCGCCATCCGCTGGCGGCGGCCGAGTGGTCATGCCAATCACCCCAAGCTCCAGGAGCTGACCATCAGCCGGTTGCTCGATGCGGTGGAGAAAGTCACCTCGCATCGCACCGCCATCCAGAGCTGCCCGCTGTGGAATGACCTGGGCAACCGGATCAACGTCTTTGATCCGCCGCCGCCGTCCCCGGATGAGCC
>CAYRJS010000159.1:0-6068 GCA_964424535.1 uncultured Aquimonas sp. | reverse complement strand
TGCCCGACCCGAACCTCGCCCACGGTGATGATCCGGACCTGGCCTCCAACGCCCACGGCGCCGAAGCCTTTGCCCGCGACGTGGAGGACGCCTTGCGTACGCGCACACGTTTCGAGCGCTGGCGTGGCAAACAGGACCAGCCCGATGACGTGGATCCGAACCTGGGTGAGGTCGATTTGACCGCCACCGTCAACGGCACCCAGGCAGACCTTGCGATCAACCTGATGATTGACACCACTCTTCCGGGTACTATCTTGCAGCAACGTCTGCGCTGGTTGCTGGGCAGCGCGTGGCAATTGCGTGATGTGACCACGCTTTGAGGCTGCAGTCTGGCCTCAACAGACACCGCCGACTGAATACTCAAAGGGGGAACAGGTGGGCTTATTCGATCGATTGAAACACTGGTTCGGGGGCGCTCCCCAGAAACCGGCAGGCACCACGACACCCGCTCCTGTTCCCGTAGCCGAGACACCGACCGAGGTCGCGGACGCGGTAGCAGAAGTTCCAACACCGGTTGTGCCCACACCCGCAGTGGCGACACCTGCCCTGCCACCGGATGGCAAGGAACGACGCCAACAACTGCGCCAGCCTCCCGCCGATGGCGTGCGCGTGCTGGTGGTGGATGATTCACCCACCATCGTGACCATGCTCAGTCGCATGCTGGAGCAGAACGGTTATCAGGTCAGCGAGGCCGGGGATGCGGAAACCGGCATGGACATGGCCCGCAACGATCCTCCGCACCTGATCTTTCTGGATATCGTGCTGCCGGGCATGAATGGCTTTGAGGCCCTGCGCCGACTGCGGCGCGATCCGGTGACGCGCACCATTCCGGTCATCATGATCAGCGGCAACGAGCTGGCCACCGAGCAGTTCTATGCCCAGCGCATCGGCGCGGACGACTTCATGAAGAAGCCGTTTTCACGCGCCGAGGTGTTCTTGCGGGTAGAAAAGCTGCTGGGTCCTGATCGCGTGCCCTTGCCCCACGTGGTGCCGGCACGGGGCTAATCCGGCACCCCACCGATGGCGTCCAGTTCATCGCGGATCTGGGCTTCCACCACCGCGATGGCACTCATGTTGACGACCCGGCGCACCGTGGCCGCCGGGGTCAGGATATGCGCCGACTTGGCCACGCCCATCAGGATCGGACCGATGCCGACACCATCGGTCATCGAACGCACCAGGTTGTAGGCGCAGTTGGCCGCATCCAGGCCGGGGAACACGAACAGATTGGCGCGTCCCTTGAGACGCGAACCTGGCAACAGGCGCTCGCGCACGGCTGGATCCAGGGCCGCGTCCACATGCATTTCTCCATCCACTTCCAGTTCCGGCCGACGCTTGAGGATCAATTGCAGGGCGTCGCGCATGCGTTGGGCGGTGGCATCGTCGCGACTGCCGAAATTGGAATGGCAGACCAGGGCCACCTTGGGTTCGATGCCGAACAGGCGCAGGCGGAAACTGGCCTGCAAGGTGGCCTCGGCGATCATGCGCGCGTCCGGCTCGACCTGGACATGGGTATCAACGAAGAAGAACACGCCCTTTTCATTGATCACCGCCGACAGGGCCGAAGTATGGGCCACACCGGGTTCGCGCCCGAGCACGTTGACGATATAGGCCAGCTTCTTCTGGTAACGCCCGACCAGCCCGCACAACATGGCATCGGCTTCGCCCCGGCGCACCATCACCGCGGCGATGGCGGTGGCCCGTGAGCGCATCACGGCCTTGGCCGCCATCGGGGTGATGCCCTTGCGCCCCATGATCTCGTAATAGGTCTGCCAGTACTCCTGGAAGCGTGGATCGTCGTCGATATTGGTCAGTTCGAAATGCTCGCCCGCACGAATACGCAGGCCCAGGCGCTCGATGCGGGCATTGATCACGGCTGGACGGCCAATCAGGATCGGTCGGGCCAGACCTTCATCGACCACGGTCTGGACCGCCCGCAACACGGTTTCTTCCTCGCCTTCGGCGTAAACCAGGCGTTTCACGTCGTCGCGGGCGCGCGAGAAGATCGGCTTCATCGCGATGCCACTGCGGAACACGAACTGGTTGAGCTTGTCGCGATAGGCGCCCAGGTCCTCGATAGGACGGGTAGCCACGCCCGATTCGGCGGCGGCCCGGGCCACGGCCGGGGCCAGCATTTCCATCAGACGCGGATCGAAGGGGCGCGGAATCAAATAGTCACGTCCGAAACTGGGCGTTTCCCCGCCGTAGGACGGTCCCAGATCGGTAGCCTCGATCCGGGCCAGGGTGGCCAAAGCCTGGACGCAGGCCAGCTTCATCGCCTCGGTGATGGCGGTGGCACCGGCATCCAGGGCACCACGGAAAATGTAGGGAAAACACAGGGCATTGTTGACCTGGTTGGGATAATCCGAACGGCCGGTGGCGATGATGCAATCCGGGCGCACGGCAATGGCATCCTCGGGCAGGATTTCCGGATAGGGATTGGCCAGGGCCAGGATGATGGGATTTTCGGCCATGGTGGCCACCATCTCGGGCTTGAGTACGCCGCCAGCGGACAGGCCCAGGAAGATGTCCGCATCAGCGACGATTTCGGCCAGGGTGCGCTTGTCGGTGACGCGCGCATAGCGGGCCTTGTCCGGGTCCAGATGTGGCCGACCCTCGTACAGCACCCCTTCGCGATCGACCGCCAGGATGTTCTCGGGCTTCATGCCCAGAGCCACCAGCATGTCGAGGCAGGCGATGCCGGCGGCACCGGCGCCTGAGGTGGCCAGTTTCACTTCGTCGATCTTCTTGCCGGCCACCAGCAGGGCGTTGACCACGGCGGCCCCGACGATGATGGCGGTACCGTGCTGGTCATCGTGGAAGACCGGGATCTTCATGCGCTCGCGCAACTTGCGCTCGACGATGAAGCATTCCGGGGCCTTGATGTCTTCCAGGTTGATGCCGCCAAAGGTCGGTTCTAGGCTGGCGATGATCTCGACCAGCTTGTCCGGATCGTTCTCGTTGACTTCGATATCGAACACGTCGATGCCGGCGAATTTCTGGAACAGCACGCCCTTGCCTTCCATCACCGGCTTGCCGGCCAGTGGCCCGATGTCGCCCAGGCCCAGCACCGCGGTGCCGTTGGAAATCACCGCCACCAGGTTGCCACGCGCGGTCAGCGTGCTCGCTTCATCCGGGTCGGCGACGATCGCCTCGCAGGCGTAGGCCACGCCCGGCGAGTAGGCCAGGGCCAGGTCGCGCTGGGTGACCATCGCCTTGGTCGGGGTGACCTTGATCTTGCCCGGCGGGTCAAGGCGGTGATAGTCGAGGGCGGCTTGGCGGAACGCATCTTGGCTGGACATGGCGCGACATTCGGGGGCGGAGGGGGTCAATGATTCTAGCCGGTATGGGCACTGCAGCGTGGTCGATTCTCGCCGTCCAGGCGCGCATTGATGTCAAGATTCAGCAGCGCGCAAGCTGCCGCCGGCGTGGGGTTCTGGGTGACAATGGCCGCTCCCGGAACCCTGTGATGCTCGATGAACCCGCATAACCGCGGCATGCCCTGGCGTCATGTTGTCGCGCTGTTGCTGGCGCTGGTGCTGTTGCAGGCGCCGCTGTGGCTCAATCCCGGCTATTTCAGCCACGACGAGCTGCAATGGGCCTCGCGCGCGGCGCCGCCGCTGGCCGAGGTGCAGTTCCTTTCCTTCACCGACTGGGCAAGTTTCCAGTTCCGGCCGCTGACCTTCAACCTGTGGCTGCTGTTGTCGCATGCCCTGTTCGAATCACCGCGCCTGTTCCATGCGGTGTTCGTGCTGCTGGGCAGTCTCAATGCGCTGTTGCTGGCCAATGTGCTGCGTCGGGCCGGGGCCGGTGTGCGGGTGGCGGCGGTGGCGGCGCTGGTGTTCGCGCTGAGCCCGTTCGCGGTGTGGGTGCATGGCTGGGTCGGGTGTCTGGCCGATCTGATCTGGGTGGCGGCAGGACTGGGCACGTTGGCCCTGCTGCAAAGGCTTGGCAACAGCGCGGGCGCGATGCTGCTGGCCGCAGCCGGTGCCGGGCTGATGACGCTGCTCGGGCTGCTGGCCAAGGAGGCCGCGCTGGTGCTGCCGGCACTGCTGGCGCTGGGTGCGTTGCTGCTGCGCCTGCCGAACAACTGGATGGCGGCGACCGCCGGCAGTGGGTTGGTGGCGCTGGCCTATCTGGCCTTGCGCCTGGACGTATTGCTGCAACCGGAACCGGGCAGCACCTACACCACTGATCCGCTGGCGTTGCCGGTGCGCTGGCTGGAATACCAGGTCTTCCCGTGGGCATTGAATGTCGGCGAAGTGCATGTGCTGGCGCTGGCGTCGGTGGGGCGCTGGGCCGTGATGGTGGCGCTGTTGCTGATGCTGGCATGGTGCCTGTGGCGGGCGTCGCGGCGCCTGTGGCTGGCGTGGTTTGCCGGTGGCGTGTTGGCGCTGGGTCCGGTGTTGCTGCTGCCGATGTCGGCCAACCAGTACGGCTATGGCTTCATCGCGCTGGTCTGCGGTGTGCTGGCGCTGGCGTGGCCGCATTTTTCCCGGCGGCAGGGCTGGGTGGTCGGTGTGCTGGCGGCGATGACGTTGCTGCACGGGGTGCAGATCCAGGGGCGGTTGTTGCAGGCCGGCCGGGTGCAGGCGGTGTTTTCGCCGGCACTGGCGGCTGCGCTGGAAGCCGCCGGGCCGCAGCAATCGCTGTCGCTGTGGCCGCAACAATCGAAACAGGTCTATCTGTATGCGCGGATGACGCATGATATTCCGTCCTATCGCGGCGTTCCGATCGGTGACCGTGTCCGCATGGCCGCACGGATCGAGGACGCCACCCACCTGATTGCGCCCGATGGCAGTTTGCACCCGATGGAGAGTCCGCCCTGAATCCATTTCCTGACCCGCAGATCGCACTGGCCGGACTGGGCTGGCGCCCGGACCATCCGGCCGCGCTGGCCTGGACGCAGGCGCCGCATGGGCGCGTGGCGCGGGTCAGTGAACAGCACCGTTCCGGCTACCGCGTCTGCGATGGCGAACGCGAATTCGCGGTGCAGGCGCCGGCACCGTGGACGCGCAAGGGATTCGCGCCGGAGCAGCGCGCCGTGGTCGGGGATTTCGTGCGGCTGGAGGCCGAGCAGGACCAGATCGTGGAACTGCTGCCGCGCAGCAGTCTGCTGCAACGCGGTGCCGCAGGCGAACATCTGAAAGTGCAGCCGATCGCGGCCAATATCGACACCGTGCTGGTGGTCACCGGGCTGGATCGCGACTTCAACCTGCGCCGGCTGGAGCGCTATCTGGTGCTGGTCAACGCCAGCGGCGCGAGGCCGGTGCTGGTGCTGACCAAGGCCGACCGGTGTGAAGACGTGGAGGCGCTGCGCACGCAACTGGCCGGGATCGAAGGCGGCGGCGTCGCGGTGCTGGCACTCAATGCGCGCGATCCGGCCAGCGCCGCCCAGCTTGCGCCCTGGCTGGGCGCTGGCAATACGGTGGTACTGGTGGGGTCTTCCGGCGCCGGCAAATCGACCCTGACCAACACTCTGATGGGGCGCGACCGGATGAAGACCGGCGCGGTGCGGAGCAGTGATGCGCGCGGCCGCCACACCACCACCCATCGCGCGCTGCTGACCTTGCCGCACGGCGGCTGCCTGATCGACACACCCGGCATGCGCGAGCTCAAGCTCACCGGGGTGGAAGACGTGGCCGACAACGTGTTCGACGATATCGAAGCGCTGGCGGCGCAATGCCGCTTCCGCGATTGCCACCACCAGGCCGAACCCGGCTGCGCGATCCGTGCCGCGGAGCGGGCGGGCACGCTGGATCCGGCCCGGCTGGGCAACTACCTGAAGCTGATGGCCGAACGTGCCGCCGCGGCGCAGGTGCTGGCCGCACGCCAGGGCCGCCCTGTGCCGGGTGCCGCCCAGCGGCCGCGTCGCACGCGCGAGTAAGGGGATTGCAGAGGTGCCTTCGAAAGGCCCCCTCTCCCCATCACGATGGGAGAGAGGGGATAAAAGCGCTGGTTGCGGCCAGTTTGCTGCGCGTGGTGTGCAGTCGTTCGCAGAGTGCGAGCGTGTCTTCAGTCCGCGCCGGCCTGCTTACGCACCAGCAGCACGTCAGTGGCGGCGGTTT
>CAYRJS010000158.1:0-6079 GCA_964424535.1 uncultured Aquimonas sp. | reverse complement strand
ATGGTTAGAGCAGAGGACTCATAATCCTTTGGTTCCAGGTTCGAGTCCTGGTGGGGCGAGCCGGGATTTCATCGGTTGCCGGTGGCAGCCGATGCCGGTGAGCGCCTCGTCACGGATGGCGAGGCAGGCGTGCGCACCATGGATGGTTGTTGCGACAATACGGTGTTGAAAAGGGCCTATAGCTCAATGGTTAGAGCAGAGGACTCATAATCCTTTGGTTCCAGGTTCGAGTCCTGGTGGGCCCACCAATTCACTCCTGCGAGCGCACCCATTCAATTGTCCTGCGTCCTGGGCGAGAGCCAGTAGTTCCACAGTGGCGTATCCAGATCGAGCTGGCCCTGATCCACCAGGCGCAAGGCGATATAGGCACCGATCACCTTGGACAGCGAGGCCGCCTCGAACACGGTGCGCTGGGTGACGGGTTTTCCGGTGGCGCGGCTCTGCACGCCGTATGCGTAAGCCTCCGACAGACCGTTGCGCGTCACCACGAGCTGGGCACCTGGAATCTCGTGCCTGGCCATGATCCGGGCAAAGGCATCGGCATCGGCTTGGGCTTCGGTTTTCACCGCGCCCGCACGGCGCAGGGCATCCAGCACCGGTTCCAGCGGTAGCGCCGCGGCATTGCCACGATGGCCGCGGACGGAGGTGGCGCGGAACAGGGAATTGAGGATGGCTTCCTCGGTCGCCTCGGCAGCGGCCTGGAACAGGGGCGACATGGCTTCCCCCGCCACGCTGCGTGCCGGTTGCACGTCCTGGTCCGGATCGCGCAGGTTCTCCTTCGCGGTGGAAAAGGCGATGACGTAGTCACCCGAGCCGTTGGACATCACCGAGCCGGTACGCGCCAGCCCGACCAAGGCGCGCCGTGCCAGTCGCTGCAATTGCGCGGCATCCAGCGGCGCGTCAGTGGCCACCACCATCATGATGCTGCCATCGCCGGTACTCGGCGGTGGCGTGAGGCTGCGTGCGGCTTCCGCTGGATCGGGCAATATCGTGCCCATCGGCACGCCGGCGATCGTCAGTTCGCCGCCGAAATTGCTCTGCACCAGCACCCCGACGGTATAGCCGCCATCGCCCTCGGCCAACCGGCGCGAACTGGTGCCGATACCGCCCTTCCAGCCGAAGGCCACGGTCCCGGCCCCGGCCCCGACCGTGCCTTCGGCAACATCGGTGAAGGAAAGCTGTGTCAGCGCCTGTTCGACCAGCGCCTGAGTCAGTGGACGCGCGCGGATATCGCTGAGGTAGCCATCGTTGGTTTCACCCACCACCGGGTTGATGGAGCGTACGTTCTCCATACCCGGCTGGCGCAGCAGCCAGTCCACCGTGGCATCGGCCACCTTCCAGGTACTGAGCGTGCCGGTCAGCAGAATCGGGGTTTCGAGTTCCCCAAGCTCGCGCACCTGGGTGATGCCCGCCAGCTTGCCGTAGCCGTTGCCCACCTCGATGGCCGCCGGTACACGCTGCCGGTAGAGGTTGCCGGCGTGCGGCACGATGGCGGTGACGCCGGTGTTGAGGCGCGTGCCCTGGGCCAAGGTGGCGTGACCCACGCCGACACCGTCGACATCGGTAATGGCGTTGTGCGGGCCGGGTGACAACGTGCCGATGACGATGCCCGCCTCGCGCGCTCGTGGGCGCGTTGACTCGGCATTTGCCGAGGTAACCGCCAGGACGGCAGCAAGGGTCAGCAGCACGAATGGGCAGCGCTTCATGGCTCGGCAAGCTCCGCTTCAAGAGTGAGGAAGGCCTGGTTCAGTGAGGTCGCCATCGGTCCGGCCTTGCCGTTGCCGATGCTGTGTCCGTTCACTTCCACCACGGGCAGGACGCGCTTGGTGGTGCTGGTCATGAACACTTCGGCGGCGGTCTCCACCTCCTGCACGGTGACATCGCGCTCGCGTACGGGCAGGAGAGCGGGCGCCAGTTGCAGCAGTTTCATGCGCGTGATGCCCATAAGGACGTTCCGGCACGGCGTGGCCAGTTCACCCTCCCTGGTGACGATGAAGACGTTGGCCCGGGGGAATTCGGAAACGATGCCATTGCGGCAGTACAGCACGTCATCCAGTCCCTTCGCCTTCATCTGCTGGCGCAACCAGATGCCCATAAGGTAATTGATCGATTTCACCTGCGGCAGATCGCGCACGTAGTCATGCGTGGCGATCTTCAAGCCATCCTGGAACTGCGCTCCGGTAGGCATCTTCAAGGCCTGTTGCTGGATGATGAAGTTGCCCGTTCCCGGGGTGTAACTGTCCGGGGCGTAGCCGCCGGTGGCGATCATCCGCAGCCCGCTTTCGGCCATGGCGTTCCTCTCCATCAGTTCGCCGATGGCCTGGATGATCTGCGCCCGATTCAGCGGCAGGGTGATGGACAGCGCTTGAGCGGAACGGAAGAAGCGATCCAGATAATCATCCAGGAACAGGGGCCGATGGTTGCGCGTCCTGAAGTAATCAAAGGCTGCGTAGCCGCGTTGCAGCGCCAGATCGCCCGTTCCCAGCACTGCCTGGGCCTGCGGATAAAGTCCATCGTTGACGAACACCCAAGTCATGTCGAATCCCCCAATGGCGGCCCTTGATGTTGGTCGAATCATCCCTGCGCGCAGATGACGGATACAGGGCGCTTGATCCGGCGAGTCTAGCAGTGTCCGACCATGTCTCAGATCAGGCAAAGCGGGCCTTGTCCGGACGTTCCTGCGCTTTCTTGTACCCCGGGCGATCGACGCCTTTTCCGCCCTGCCGAGGTAATACTGGAGCGGTTCGCAGAAGAAGGTGTTCTGCAGCTGAATCTTGGGGCCAATCGGGTTTTTATTTGAAATCGGGTTTAGCATCGGCAATAACGGCCGATAGGCGGGAGACAAGACATGAAAGGCAAATTCAGAACCATTCTGGCGCTGCTGGCGATGATAGGCAGCTAGGCGGCAGCAGGCATGGCACAGGCCGGGCCGTCCGATATCGTTTGCTTCACCTCGAACCACCTGATCGATCCCAATCTCGTCGGTACCGAGGTCCACTCGGAAACCGGTGTGGTGGTGGATGGCACGTACGCGGCCGACCTCTGTGTGACGAGCAACGACCCGGGCAACGACTGGGTGGTGGTGCCAGTGGAGCTGTTGGCCGACTACGCCAACGGCATCTTCTGCGACAGTTTCGAAGATGACCCGGATGATTGCGACACGACACCGGTACCGGACGTGTACGAAAGCGGCCCGGTGAATCATCCGCTGAACAATTCGATCGATGGGACCTCGGTGGATTGGATCACCGGGGAGATCGTGGACGCCGATATCGGCGGCATGCACTTCAATCCGTACAACAACACCCAGCAGCTCACCTTTTGTTGGATGACGGGCGCGCCGGACATCGCCGGGGTTTCGTCCTTGCCGACGAATTCGGATTTCCTGGTGCTGGGTTCGGGCGACGTGGTAGGTCCGGCCTCGACGTGGTCGACGGTTAACAACCCCGGGCCTGCGGCCTGGGCTGCGGGAGCCACGGGGTATCTGGGCTTCCGCTTCAACTGCTCGTCGCTGCCGACGCCGCCTTCGACGGGGATCTGCTACGGCTACGTGCGCCTGCAGACGACCGGCCCGAAGGGTTACCCGGCAACGCTGCTGAACTACGCCTATGACCGCGCGGGCAACGCGATCGTTATCCCGTAGGCGCGGATTATCGTGCAAGCCATTCGACGGCCTCGGAAACGGGGCCGTCGTGGATTTTGCCTGCCCTTGCCGCGCGAACCACGCCACGGCCGGGTGAGGACGTGCTGCGCGGGTCTACCAGGCGCCATGATGCTCGGGGATACGCCCGACCAGCGGCAGGGCGACAAGCAGAACCAGTGCGGCACCGGTGTAGACGCCGGCTTGCGCGAGACCGGGATGACTGCTGGCTGCCAGTATCGCGGTGGCGATGCTGACCGTGGTGATGGCGCCAATCTGCATGCTCATCGAGCGCAACGAGGCCAGCGTGGCCGAGTGTTCCGGGGCCAGTTGCAGGCCCGCGTTGCGGCTGGCGGGGTTGAGCGCGCCACCACCCGCACCGACCAGAAGCGTGGCGCCGGCCAGCCACAGCCAGGGCGTGATCCCGGCCGGGGGCGCGAGGGTCAGAAGCAGTACCCCGCACGCCATCACCGCGCCACCCACGCGGATCGGCATGCGGTAGCCCGTCTTGCGCAGGAACATGGCCGCGAGAAAGGAGAGCGTGAAAGCTGCCGCAGCCTGGGCGATGAGCAGCGTGCCCGCGTGCAATGCATTGATACCGTAACGGTTGGCGGCATACAGCGGCACCAGTGCCGCGACCCCGGAAGGCACGCCGCCGTAGACGACGTTCACCAGGTTCACCTGGCCAAAGCCTTGACCGTGGATCAGCCGGGGCAGGATGAAGGGCGCGCGTACGCGGCGGATATGGTGAAAAAAGTGCGCCAGCGTGTACAGCGCGAGCACCGCAGGTACGAGGAAGCTGGGCGAATAAAGGTGTACGTCGGCATTGCCGAGCAGCGTCGCGGCCAGCATGCCGCAGAAAATACCCGTACCCAGCAACAACATGCCGATGGCATCGAAAGGCTGCTTTGCAGGTGTCGCGCGTGGCGGATCTTGCGGAATGTGGCGCAAGGCCAGCAGCACGATGACGATGCCGATCGGCACGTTCACCCAGAAGATCGTGCGCCAGCTCCACCAGGTCACGAAAAGGCCGCCGAGTACCGGACCGATCATCGCGCCCACCGGGAAGATGCTGCCGAAGAGGCCGACGTAGCGATCGCGCGCACGCCCGAAATGGTCGACGACGATGCCGGTTGCCGATGGCGTGAAACCTGCGCCCCCTGCGGCCTGAAGCACACGCAGGGCGATCAGTTGCTGGATGTTGGTGGCAAAGCCGCACAACAGCGAGGCCGTGGTGAACACCGCCACCGACACGATGAAAACGCGCCGTCGTCCCCAGCGATCACTCAGCGCCCCGCTTACCGGCAGCATGAGCACAAAGCCAAAGGCGTAGGCCGTGATCGTCCAGCCGAGCCAGTTCACCGGCACATCGAGCCCCACCTGCAGCGCGCGCAGGGCCGTGGCGACGATGGTGCCGTTGATCGACATCATCGTCAGGGCCACGGCAATGATGGCGAACACCAATCCGCGCCGAGGCGTTTCCGCCGATGCCGGTGCATCCGCCGCGACAGTCGCGGCAGCCAGGAGTTCTGGACTAGGTGATTCGGGATGCAGCATGGTGACGAGTGGCTCCGGGAAGCAGCATGCTTCTCGCCCACGAGCGGGCACGGGGAGCACGAAGGGGGAAGATTACGACAAAGACAAGGCTTTACGTGGTGATGAAGTCGCCGCTATTCAATCTGTTTGCTTGTTGCGCCTGCGGCCCAGTCATCCGTTTCCAGGGTCATCCTGTGCGGGTCGGTGACGATTGCCACAAATCGTCGAGGCACATCGCTAAGCTGCGATCTGTCTTCTGATTCAAGAGCAAACGGATGAAGATTCCCAAGTGGCTGTCCCTGGCGCTGGCTTGCAGTCTGGCTTGGCCTGCCTACGCCTCTGATAGCTGCCCGCAAAGCGCGTTGCGAGAGCACCCTCCGGCGGTCAACTTTCGCATCGACAACGACCTGTTTGGCGGTGGCCACCAGGACCAGGGCTATACCAATGGTGCCCTGCTGACCCTGGTGTCACCCAACCTGGCCGATTACACCGATGATCCCTGCCTGCCGCGGCTGGCGCGTTGGGTTAACCAGCATCTGGAGAGCCTGCATCCGGGCGAGTTCGAGCAGCAGAACATGATCTTCAGCTTCGGCCAGAAATTGTTCACGCCCGATGATTACTCGCGCTCGGACCTGATCGAGGACGATCGTCCCTATGCCGCGGCACTGCTGATCAATTTTGGCTACAACGCGCGCCATGGCGATCGTCTACGCACCACTCAGTTGGCGCTGGGTCTGGTGGGCCCACTAGCGCTGGGCAGGCAGGTGCAGGACGGCGTGCACAGCCTGCTTGGCGACAAGAAGTTCATGGGTTGGGACAACCAGTTGCGCAATGAACCGGTGTTCCGATTGCTGCACGAGCGCATGCGGCGCTGGCCATCGGTCAATGACGCGGGTTGGGGCT
>CAYRJS010000157.1:0-6083 GCA_964424535.1 uncultured Aquimonas sp. | reverse complement strand
TCACGCAGGTTTCCATCTGGGCTTTGCGGGTGCGGAAGCTGAGGACGCAGACGCGGGCCAGGAAGCGGTCGCCGACCTGGGCGCCGGTTGTCATGATCTGGCCGCGCTCGGTGACACGCTGCATCAGGGCGCGGGTGGCGGTGTTCTGTTTGTCCAGGGTATCCAGCACTCCGCCTTCGAGGTGGAAGGCGAACAGCGATAGTTGCGGGGGTGCATCCATGACCACGCCGGGGATGCGGGCGATTTCCTCTGCAGCCCAAAGTGCCAGGGCGCGTTTTTCCGCCAAGGCGGCACGGAAGCGGGCGACGCCATGGAACTTGAGGGCCAGCCAGACGCGCAGGCCGGGAAAGCCGCGCGACAGATCGGGGCCGTACTGGGCCGGGTCGTAGAATTCGTTCTGGTTTTCCGGCAGGTAACCGGCGGTGGAGGCGTGCAGGTGTCGCAAGGCTTCGCCATCACGCACCAGCAAGGCGCCGGTGCCATAGGGCAAGAACAGACCCTTGTGCGGATCCAGCGTCAATGAATCCGCGCGCGGCAGGCCGGTCAGCAGAGGGCGCAACTCGGGCACCATATGAAAGAACCCGCCGTAAGCGCCATCGACGTGGTGCCACAGACCCTCACGGGCGGCCAGATCGGCCACGGCATCGAGCGGATCGACGGCACCGGTATTGGTGGTGCCGGCGGTGGAAAACACCATGAAGGGCTTGAGCCCGGCGGCACGGTCGGCGGCGATGGCCGCCTCCAATTTGTCCACGCGCATGCGCCAGTGGGAATCGACTGCGATCGACCGCACCCGGTCGTGGGCAATACCGGCCAGGCGCGCGGCCTTGGTGATGCAATGGTGGGCCTGGGACGAGACATACAGCGTGCCAGCGCGAATATCGGTACCCAGACGCTGCTCGCGGGCGGCGGCAATGGCGTTGAACATGGCCATCGAACCACCCGGTGTATACAGCCCGCGGGCACTGTCGGGAAACTGCATCCACTGGCGCAGCCAGTCCAGAGTGTTGGCTTCCAGTTGCACCAGGGCCGGAGCCGCCTGCCAGATGCCGGTATAGCGATTCACGGCATCGGCGATGAAGCTGGCCAGGGCCGCCGGGTAAACACCACCACCAGGGATATAGGCCAGATAACCCGGTCCCGGGGTGCCGAAGGAACGTGGAATCCACTCCTGGAACAAGGGATCAAGCAGGTCAGACAAGTCCGTGCCGGTTTCCGGTGGGGCTTCACGCAAGGAGCGGCACAAGGCCTCGATACCGTCGAAATCGCCACAACTGGGGGCCGTGTCGAGGGCGCCCAGATGCGCCACGATACGGGCCAGCACGGCCTCGCCCATGGCCTGCATCCGGGCCGGGGACAGATCCAGATTGGCCAGATCCTCGGGGTATGTCGGGTCCATGCGCTGCGAACATCCATGCGTGAATGAGGCAGGCGATGATACTGCCGTGGCTCATGTGCCTGTGCTTGTACCTGCAACCGGCCAGGCCTAAACTTGCAAACAAGAATTATTTGCGTCTGATCGTGGAAACGCCCTTCTCCCTGCTATACAAGCATCCGACCGTCCAGCCGTGACCGGTCGCCGCTTCCAGCGCAGTTTCAGCATCCTGGCCCTGCTGGCCGCAAGCCTGTTGGTGCTGATGCCCACGACGGGCCGACTGCTGGTCGGTGCGGCTGACTGCGCCCAGGAAACCGTATCAAGCGCACACCACATGGCCCATGCCGATGCCGGGCATGTGATGCCGCACATGCCTGCGCATGCGGACATGGCCGCAGATGAGGATCACACGCCAGCATCCGGCCACGATTTTTGCCCGTACTGCCCCTTGCTGGCGTCGCTGGTCACCGTCGCCCTGCTCTGGCTGTTGAGCCTGTTCCAACGCGCGGTTCGATCCGCACCTTATGCCTGCGCTTCGGCTTTTCTGCCGTTTCGCCTGGCCCATGGACTGGGCGCACGAGGCCCACCGACAGCCTGGAAAACCTGTTGACAGCCGGCACGGCCTGACCGTGCTGATCTTCCTGTTTTCCGGAGTCAATCATGTTTACACCTGCCTGGACAGCGCCGCGTGCGCTGAACCTTGTCATGGCCTGCGCCAGCATCTCAATGCTGCCGTTGGCCGCCTATGCCGAAACCCTTGCATCGGCCACACCCGAAGCATCCATTCCTCTGGCCCTGGCGGCCCAGCCCGTGACCTTGCCCCGGGTCAAGGTCGCCGCTGAACCCCTGGCTGAAGCCGAGGACGCCAAAACCCGGACCCCCGGCGGCGTTACCGTGCTGGATGCAGATCAGTTCACCACCCGAGCGGTTACCAACCTGAGCCAGAGCCTGCGCGATGTGCCCGGGGTCTGGGCGACCAGTGGCAGTGGTGGCGACAACGGTTTCATTTCCGTGCGCGGTTCCAATCTGGATGCCACCGATTACGACAACAACGGCATCCTGTTGCTGCAGGACGGCTTGCCGGTAAGCGCTGCCGATGGCAGCAATCACAACCGTTTCATCGATCCCCTGACGGCCCGTTCCATGACCGTGGCACGCGGGGCCAATGCCCTGGCCTGGGGCGCCAGCAACCTGGGTGGAGCCATCGACTTTGTCGCCAACACGGCCCGCAACAGCCATCCGGATGTGCTCATGCTGCAGGCCGGCAATCATGACCAGCAGAATCTGCGCATCCGCACCGGCGGTTTCAATGAGCGCCTGGATGGCCTGGTCGAAGTGGAAGCACGCCATCTGGATGGAGATCGCGAACACAGCCGGCAACGACGCCAGAGCCTGTATGCCAACGCCGGCTGGCAACCACACCCCGGTTTCGTCCTGCGGACCTATCTGACCCATATCGACAATCGCCAGCAACTACCCGGGGCGCTGACCCGGGCCGAGTGGGACCAGGATCCCTATGCAGCCAGCACCAGCGCCGTGGCCGGCAATCACCAGCTCAACGTCAAAACCGACCGCCTCGCCCTCAAGGCCTCATGGGATATTGCCGAGGGCCAATGGCTGGAGGCGGGTCTGTCCAGCGAGCGCCAGGATCTGTTTCACCCCATCGTGGACGTATTCGTCGATGTCGATGGCCCCGGGCCGATGGAACCGATCAATGTCTTCAACCTGTTGATCGACACCACCCAGCGCAATCAGGGCGGCCTGTTGCGCTACCACCTGGAGCGCGACGAGCACCGTATCCTGGCCGGCCTCAACCTGGGCTGGACCAGCACGCGCGGCGGCAATTACGGCAACCAGGCCGGTCTGCGCGGCCCCTTGCAGGATGTGGTTGACCAACGGGCGCGCAGCAGCACGTTGTTTGTCCTCGACCACTGGCAATGGACACCCGGCTGGACCCTGGTCTATGGCGTGCAGCATGGCCTTCATTTGCGCGATGACCAGACCATCGATGAGGTTGGCAGCGGACAAGACACGCCCCGGAATCAGCACGACCGCTATGCCCGCTTCAACCCGCGTCTGGGTGTGCTGCATGACATCGACGATGCCGGCCAGATCTACGCCAGTTTGAGTCGGGTCCACGAGGCTCCCGGCGACATGGATTTGAACAATGCCCGCAACGAACGCGGGCCCGAAGCGAGCCTGGCGGCGATGCGCGGCACGGCTGCCGAAATCGGCTGGCGCGGCGAACGCAGCGGTCGATCCGTGCGCTGGCAATGGGATGTGTCCTGGTGGACGACGTGGTTGCGTGGGCAGATGGTGTCGATGGACGACCCGTTGCATCCCGGCATCACCCTGACCGCCAATGCCGACCGCACGCGCCTGTCCGGGGTTGATGCCTGGCTGGCGGCCTGGATCCCGTTGGGAACATCCGCCTGGCAGATGGCTCCACGGGCGAGCATCAGCCACAACGCCTACACCTTTCGCAACGACCCGGTCTACGGCAACAACCGTCTGCCCTCGGCACCCCGGCAACTGGTTCGTGCCGAATGGCTGCTGCAGCACGCGGATGGCTTTTATATCGGCCCGACTCTGGACGTTGTCGGCCCTCGTTTTGCCGATTATGCCAATACCTATCGAGTTGCAGGTTATGGCCTGGTTGGATTGCGCGTCGGCCTGCACAGACAAGGCTGGGATCTGTTCGTGGAAGCGTCCAACCTGGGCAACAAGGCCCATGTCGGTTCGCTCACCGTGCTGGAACAGGCCGCTCCCGATGCGCGCGTGCTCAATGCCGGGTCACCGCGCAGCCTGTATGCCGGTCTGCGTCTGGACTATTGAGAAGATCGCCGGCCGGGTGCCTGTTTCCGGCACTCGACCGGGCATACCGGCATAACATCCATCAGCAGGCACCAGCACTCTGCCAAAGTCGGGACCAATCCCGAATTCGGTTCGCCCGATACCGGCCGGCACGCTACAATGGGCGCTTGCCTGCTACTGCAGGAAAAACCTCCCCACAATCAGGAACCTTGACCGATGAAAATCCTGGTCGGCTACAAGCGCGTCGTGGACGCCAATGTGCGCGTTCAGGTCAAGCCGGATGGCTCCGGCGTCGTGACCGATGGCGTGAAACTTTCTGCCAATCCCTTTGATGACATTGCCCTGGAAGAAGCCCTGCGCCTGCGCGAAAAAGGCGTGGCCACCGAGGTCGTGGTTGCCACCATCGCCCCCGCCAATGCCCAGGCGCACCTGCGCAATGGTCTGGCCATGGGTGCCAATCGCGCCATCCATGTGGTCGCCGACAGCGAAGTCCAGCCTCTGACCGCTGCGCGCGTCCTGCTCAAGCTGATCGAAAAAGAGCAACCGGACATCGTGCTTCTGGGCAAGCAGGCCATCGACGATGACGCCAACCAGACCGGGCAGATGCTGGCCACGCTCTGGGGCCGTCCCCAGGCCACCTTTGCCAGCAAGGTCGATATCGCCGAGGGCAAGGCCACGGTGGTGCGCGAGGTCGATGCCGGCCTGGAAACCATCGAGGTCGATCTGCCGGCGGTGATCACCGTCGACCTGCGCCTGAACGAGCCGCGCTTCATCAAGCTGCCCGACATCATGAAGGCCAAGGCCAAGCCGCTGGAAACCCTGCAACTGGCTGATCTGGGTGCGGAATCAGGCAACTTCCTGACGACCGATGCCTACGCCCCGCCGGCCAAGCGCAGCCGTGGCGTGATGGTCAAGGATGCCGCTGAACTGGTCGAGGCCCTCAAGGCCCGTGGCCTGATCTGAGAACAAAGGAGAACACCATGTCCAAGGTTCTGGTCGTTGCCGAACACCTCGACGGCAAACTCAATTTCGCGGCCACCGCCAAGACGGTTTCGGCGGCGCGCGCCGTATCTGCAGATGCAGTCGATGTGATCGTCCTGTCCGATGCCCCTGATGCCATCGCCGCCGAAGCGGCCAAGATCGAGGGCGTTGCGGCCGTATTGACCGTGGCCAACACCGCCAACGCGCATCCCCTGGCCCAGGTGCTGGCCCCGCAGATCGCCAAGGCCGCCGCCGATTACAGCCATGTCTTTGGCCCCTCCACCACCTTCGGCAAGGATCTGATGCCCTGCATCGCGGCCTTGCTGGGCGTGGCCCAGGTCAGTGACGTGATGGCGGTGGAAAACGCTCATCGCTTCCAGCGTCCGATCTATGCCGGCAATGCCATCATCACCGTCAACGCCCCGGCCGAACAGACCGTCGTGGCCACGGTGCGGGTGGCGTCCTGGCCGGCTGCTGCCGCGACCGGCAGTGCCCAAGTCCGTGCCCTGAGCCTGGACGTGGCCCTGCCCACCCATACCCGTTATCTGAGCCTGGCGGCTGGTTCCTCCGATCGCCCCGACCTGCAAAGCGCCCCGCGCGTGGTGTCCGGCGGTCGTGGCGTGGGTTCGGAAGAAAACTTCAAGATCATCTACCACCTGGCCGACAAGCTCGGCGCCGGGGTCGGGGCCTCGCGTGCCGCCGTGGACGCCGGTTATTGCCCGAACGAGATGCAGGTCGGCCAGACCGGCAAGATCATCGCGCCGGATCTATACATGGCCATCGGCATCTCCGGGGCCATCCAGCACCTGACCGGAATCAAGGATGCCGGCACCATCGTGGCCATCAACAAGGACCCGGATGCGCCGATCTTCGAGATCGCCGATATCGGCCTGGTGGGCGACCTGTTCACCAT
>CAYRJS010000156.1:4124-6113 GCA_964424535.1 uncultured Aquimonas sp. | reverse complement strand
AAACACGTCAATTGTAACCGAGTTCACGTAAAGACTTCGTTACGCCACTCCCGCATCATCTTTAACTTGTTGATATTTCCATAAAGCCGGCAAAATCATCAGATGCAACCAACCCACTCCCACAACCGTGGACATGAACCCGGCATGACCCTGGTGTTCATCGACTCTGGGTGTGCGACCTGTCCTCACCTCAGCTTTTCCCATCATGCACTGTGATGCCTACGACGAGGGGCGCTGCCGTTCCTGCAGCCTGTTGCCTTTGTCCATCAAGCTCCAATTGGCCGGCAAGCTGAACCAGGCTCGCGACCTGCTGGATCCAGAGGGGCAAGCTCAGTGGCTGGAGACGGTTTCCGGCCCGGAAGCCGGCTTTCGCAACAAGGCCAAGATGGTGGTCGCCGGCACCGTGGAAGCTCCCGTGCTGGGTATCCTTGATACCAGTGGCCACGGCGTTGATCTGACTGATTGCCCGCTGTATCCCAAGACGATCCAGGATTGCTTTCCTGACTTGATCGACTTCATCAAACTCGCCCGACTGGAGCCTTACGACGTACCCAACCGACGCGGTGAACTCAAATACCTGCTGCTCACCGTGGCCGAACAATCCGGCGAACTGATGCTGCGTCTGGTCCTGCGTTCGACCGAGGCCCTGGCACGCATCCGCAAGCATCTGCCGGATCTGTTGACCGCCCTGCCCGGCCTGCGCGTGGTTTCAGTCAATATCCAGCCCCGACATATGGCCGTGATCGAAGGCGAGCGGGAAATCATCCTGGGCCCGGATGAAACCCTGCCCATGCAGGTCAACGACATCCGTCTGCACCTGCGCCCGGGCAGTTTTTTTCAGACCAATACCGTGGTAGCCGCGGCCCTTTACCGCCAAGCCCGGGACTGGGTTTCGGAACTGAATCCCGCCAGCCTCTGGGATCTGTATTGCGGGGTGGGCGGCTTTGCCTTGCATTGCGCCGATGGCCAGCGCCAGGTCATCGGCATCGAACGCTCGCACGAGGCCATCCTCAGCGCCCGTCGCAGCCGTGCCGAACGCGGTCTGGACCGGGTCGAATTCGCCACCGGCGATGCCGCCGATTTTGTGCGTACCGCCCAAGTGACGCCGGCGCTGGTGATCGTCAATCCACCGCGCCGCGGACTGGGCGAAGCCTTGAGCTGCGATCTGAACCGACACGGCCCGGCCCATATCCTCTACTCCAGTTGCAACGCGACCACGCTGGCGCGCGACCTGGCTTGGCTGGATCGTTATGTGCTGCGCAAGGCGCGCCTGTTCGATATGTTTCCGCATACTGCCCATTACGAAGTGTGCGTGTTGCTGGAACGCCTTTGATCGTGGTAATTGCACTACTTTTAGCAAGCCCCGCTCTTGTTCGATTTGCCTCAAACCAGTATCATGCGCGGCCCTGCTTCGTGTCAGCGAAGCGGGAGTCAGTTCCCGGAGAGGTGTCCGAGTGGTTGAAGGAGCACGCCTGGAAAGTGTGTAAGCGGCTTAACCCCGCTTCGCGGGTTCGAATCCCGCTCTCTCCGCCAGATTCAGTGGAAGATCCGATAGATACAATAGGGTCTTCAAGTAGATTGGCATCCGCCAGTACGGCGATGCACACGCATGGCGGCCCGTCAGCCCCCTCGCGACGATAGATCGAAAACTCCGCCAGGGCCGGAAGGCAGCAACGGTATCGGTCGATTCGGGTGCCGAGACCAGGCTGGCGGGCGGCCACCATTTTCCCGATGTTTCAGCTCAGGCCGATGCTTTTTGCATCATGGCCTCGATGCGCTGCGCCGTGATCGGAGCCAGGGTCAAACCCAGATGCTGGTGGCCAAAGGCACAAAACACACCCTCATGCCCCGGTAACGGACCGATGGCCGGCAGGTAATCAGGCAAGGTGGGACGGGCCCCGAACCAGCGCTGCGGTGTGCCACGCACGGGCAGGCCCAGTTCCCTGGCATGACGCGCCAGAGCCTCCCATTTGCGCGGATCGGGCGGCG
>CAYRJS010000156.1:0-4024 GCA_964424535.1 uncultured Aquimonas sp. | reverse complement strand
CGCCAACGGCGCGCCTTGCTCGGTCGCGATATGGCCGGCGTTGCCCCAGGATGCCGCTTGCACATCGCGATCATCATCGATCACCGTGACCTGATATCCCGCTGCCTGCAGACGCAAGGCGCAGGCCAGGCCCACGATGCCGCCACCGATAACCGCAAGGCTGCGCTCAGGCGGCGTCATGCAGGGCGATCCAGTGATCCATCTGCGTGGTCAATACCGACAACGGCACCGAGCCCAGGGCCAGGATGCGATCGTGAAAGGCACGCAGGTCAAAGCGCGATCCCAGCACCTGTTCGGCGCGTGTACGGGCATCGCGGATGGTCAGATAACCCAGGTAATACGACAGCGCCTGCCCCGGCCAGGCGATATAGCGATCGACTTCGCCGGCGATTTCCCGGGGCGACAGCGCGGTGTGTTCCAGCAGGTAATCGATGGCCTGCTGCCGACTCCAGCCAAACTGGTGCAAGCCGGTATCCACCACCAGCCGACACGCCCGCCACATCTGGAAGACGAGCATGCCAAAGCGTTCGTAGGGCGTGCGATACAGGCCCATTTCCTGCCCCAGCCACTCGCAGTACAAGGCCCAGCCTTCGACATAGGCCGACAGATGCGTATGTCGACGAAACGCCGGCAGATGCTCCAGTTCGGCGGCCAAGGCCATCTGCATGCCGTGGCCGGGGGAAGCCTCATGCAGGGTCAGGGCCGGCAAGGTGTAGAGGGCACGAATCGGCAGGTTCCAGGTATTGACCAGATACAGCCCCGGCCCGCCGCGCCCGGAAGTGTAGTGCGGGGCCAGGTCATCTGGCACCGGTTGCAAGGCGACTGGGGTTCGCGGCAGATGGCCGATAAAGCGGCCGATCACGTTGTCGACCCGCTTCATGATCCAGGCTGCGTGGCGCATCAGTTCTTCCGCACTGGTGGCATAAAACTGCGGGTCGCTGCGCAAAAAGGCGAAAAACGCCGACAAATCGCCGGCAAAATCGACCTCGTCCATCACCGTCAACATCTGAGTGCGGATCGCGGCAACTTCATCCTGGCCCCGGGCGTGGATCGTAGTCGGGTCCAGATCGGCGGTGACGTATTTGCGGATGCACATCCGGTAATAGGCTTCGCCATCGGGCAAATCACGAGCGGCAATCGTGGTTCGCGCCTGCGTAGCATAGTCCTCGCGCACAAAACGCTCCAACTCCCGCCAGGCCGGCATCACCCGCGTTGCAATCAGTTCCACGGCGCGCCGGCGCAAGTCGGCGGCGTGCTCCGGTGCAAAGTTCGCTGGCAGGGCAAGAAACGGGGTGTAGAACAGGTTTTCTTCGATCCTTTCGGCCTTGAGCACTTCGGCCAGACTCGATAACGGCCCGGCCATGACGATCTGCGGCAGGCTGAATCCGCGTGCCAGACCGGCACGCATAGTGTGGATATGTTCGGCAAAGTAACGGGGAATATCAGCCAGCAGGCCCAGATAGCGTTCGGCATCATCAGGTGTGGCAAAAGGCCGTCGCGCGGTGAAGCCCAGGTTGCTCCAGAACGCGGTATCGCTGTTGAATGGCATTTCGAAACTGCGAAAGGCCAGATCATCCAGTCGCTCGTGGATTTGCGCTGCGAACAGGTCGGCGTTGAGCCGTCCTTCCACGCTCAGCTCGGTACGGTCAATCCCGGCCAGTTCGTCCAGTACCGCGCGCCAATACGCTTCACGCTCACTCTGGGCCTGGGCATTGACCTGCGGCAGGTGATCTGCCGGTGCCGCCCAGTGATCCTCGTCATCGGCCCCGGCAAACTGCTGTTCGCGCCAGGCCCATTCCTTTTCATACAGCGCCTGCAAGCGCGCCTCTGCCGTATCCGTCATGGTGGGTTTACAGGGCCTTGTCGGTATGTCGACCATCCACGATACGCCAAACACCCAAGGGATTGGCATCCTGCAATTCCACCGGCAACCAGTCATCGGGAACATGGTCCCAACTATGCAGGGCGGCAAAGCGGCGGATTGCTGACGGCATGCCAACGGCAGTCAAACCGGGATGGGTTGAGGCCGGATACGGGCCGCCGTGGTTCATGGCGGCGCTGACGGCCACACCCGTAGGCATGCGATTGGCAATCAGCCGGCCCACGCGCGTACGCAAGGCCCAGGCCAGGCGCTGGGCCGAGGCTTGATCGGATGCGGCGCCGTAGATGCTGCCGGTGAGGCTGCCTGCAAGCCGATCGATCAGGGCCAGGGTCGTGGCTTCATCCGGACTGCGCACGATCAGCCCCACCGGGCCGAAGACTTCGGTTTGCAGCACATCGGAAGCGGCCAAAAAGCGGGCCGCGTCCACTTCCAGAAGGCAGGGTGTGAAACGAAAACCCGGTTCGACCCGCTTCCCCTGACCGGCCACAATACGTGCCCCGGCCTGGATCAGGCTGGCCACGCCCTGCTGCAGCGTGGCCACTACGCCCTCGGAAAACAGCAAGGCGGGCGGTGCTGCATCAAACTGCGCGATGGCGGCCGCAACAAAGGCATCACCGGTTGCACCTTCAGGCACGACCACCAATCCGGGATTGGTGCAGAACTGACCACCACCCAAGGTGCACGAACCCACGTATTCGCCGGCCAGTTCAGCGCCACGCTCGGCCAGGGCACCCTCCAGCATCAACACCGGATTGATGGCCGACAATTCACCGAAAAAAGGGATGCCGGCCTGATCGGCGGCCACCTTGAGGGCCAGTCCGGCGTGACGGCTGCCGGTAAAGGCAATCGCGCCCAGACGGGGATCACCGCACAGGGCCAGGCCATCGGCGGACTCCATGTGATACAGCAACTGGATGCTGGCGGCAGGCAAACTGCAGGCTTGGGCCGTAGCTTGGGCGATTTCCGCCAGGGCCCGACTGGTGCCCGGATGACTGGGATGGCCCTTGGCGATCACCGGATTGCCGGCGGCGATGGCCGAAGCGAAATCACTGCCGGCCACGGCATGAAAGGCCAGGGGGAAATTGTTCGGACCAAAGATCAGGACCGGCTTTCCCAATGACCCCAGGCTGGAGCGCAGCTCCGCCGCCGTGTCGATCACCGGTTGCGTCCAACTGCGTTGGCGCACGGCCTCGGCGGCCAGACGCAACTGGCGGCAGGTACGCGGCAATTCGACCCCGGCCAGCCGAGTAGCCGCCGGCAAGCCGGTTTCCTGACTGGCCAGATTCGTCAATCGCTCGGCATCGGCTTCAATGGCCGCGGCATAGGCCATAAGGAAATCGGCAATGACTTCCGCTGGCGTCGCGGCCAGTTCCTTGGCAGCAGTGGTTGCGGCTGCCAACGCCATTTCGATCTCGGCTCGGCTGGAAACCGGAAACGTATCGCCAATGGCGGTGCCACTGGCAGGATCAAAGGCACGAAAATGATCGCGGCTTTGCGACTCACGCCATTGTCCTGCGATCAACACCTGGGCAGGCATGTCTTATGCCTCCTGCAGGTTGGGGCGGGTGGCCCGGGCCTGACGGATGATGGCCAGGGCGCCCTCACGCTCGGCCCCTTCCAGCATCAAGCGAGGCGCACGTACGGTTTCACTGCCCATGTTGAACTCGGCCTGGGTCAGCTTGATCAACTGCACGAACTTGGGCACCACATCCAGACGCAACAGGGGCAGGAACCAGTGGTACAACTCGGCAGCCGCCTGCCAGCCGCCACTGCGCGCCAGCTCGAACAGGCGCACCGATTCTTCCGGTAAGGCATTGACCTGCCCTGCAATCCAGCCCGTGGCCCCGGCGCCCAAACCTTCGACGATGGCGTTGTCCATGCCCACCAGCAATTCCAGCCGATCCCCGACCAGCTCGCGGATCTCGCTGAAGCGGCGGATATCGCCCGAGGTTTCCTTGACCGCTTCCACGTTCGGGTAAGTCTTGGCCATCCAGGCAATCTGGGTGGGGGAAAAGTCGGTCTTGTAGGCCCCGGGATTGTTGTAGAGCATGCAGGGCAAGTCGCTGGCCTCAACGATGGCGCGCACATGGGCGCCCATTTCGGTCCAGTCGGAGGAATAGACATAGGGCGGCAGCACCATCA